>JALEGO010000109.1 GCA_022763165.1 Flavobacteriales bacterium | reverse complement strand
TATACCTATCGGATTGTATGCGATTTCATCCTTTCTAATCTTATTATTTTATTAGCAGCTCAGTCTCTAAAGGAATGGGCTTCTCTCCTCAAATGGGCTTTATATTACGTATGACTCTGTTTTGAAATTCTCTCATCTGAATGAACCTATTAATAATAATTTTCCAATTTTTATGAGCACTCTTAAATTAGTTGAGTAGATTATTCCTTATTTCCAGCATAATTTCATTTCGTCGCAGAAAAGGGAGTGTCCAGGGCGGATTATAAAAGGCAAAGATCGGTTCACCTACAGTCTTCAGATTAACTTGCTTTGTGTATTTGACAAGCTCCTCAAGATGTTTCTTTAAGCTTTCCTCTCCAGCTAACCCTGAAAACCTTATGACTAAATAACGTTTTGCTGGAATGGATAGTATCTCTATTTGGCTATTATTAGGCAGGGGTAGGGTTTCCAATGTGTACCCAGCAGGCATGACAAAGCTAACCTTCCAATGTCCGCTATGATCTGTAGCTTGTTGAATGACAGGCGCCGTCATGGCAATTTTTTCTCCCGGTTGTTGCATTACAGGAGCAGTCATACTTATTTTTTGGCTGGGAGCATTATTACCAAAAATATAATCAGCAAGAATTCGAAAGCCCTTTGAGATTGCTTCTTTCCGTTCTCCTTCAACCCTTACTTCAGCAACAAGAAGAGGCTCATATTCACGAATCTCGATGTTTCCATGAGATTCAATGACCTTAAACTTGGGTTCATTCACTTGGCTCATAATTGTTCCACTCATTGCTAAAAGGACTAAAAAAAGGGTGAGAATCCCGTACAAAATGTAACTTTTCTTAATTTTCATTTTATCGACAGTTTTGAGTTCATTTAAATTTTCATTGTAGCACAAAATGGAATGACGACTTCATGAAAAAATGTTTTAGTGATTAAAAGAGGTTTTTAAATGACACAGGAAAAACCAGCTATTCTCTGGTTTAGACAAGACTTAAGATTAGCAGATAATCCGGCACTTCAAGGTGCAACCGGTCATCCGTTTTTTGCAGTATATATTTGGGATGAACAGGACCCTTGGTCTCCTGAAGGAGCATCAAGATGGTGGCTTTATAAGAGTCTGAACGCTCTAAAGCAATCTCTTCAAGAACGAGGGATTCAGCTTATTTTTAGAAGAGGAAACCCTCTTCATATTTTAAAAGCCCTTGCTCAAGAAACGAAGGCTTGTGGGGTTTATTGGAATCGATGCTATGAGCCTTACGCTATTCACCGAGATAAGGAAATTAAATTCCACTTTAAAAATGAAGGTATTCCTTGTGAGAGTTTTAATGGATCTCTTTTGGTTGAACCTTGGGAAATTCAAACGAAAACAAAAGGACCTTATCAGGTTTTTACTCCTTTTTGGAAAGTCCTTCAAAGTCTTAGCTTCCCTAAGCCAACTTCAATCCCTGACCTTCAAGGGTGGAAGACAGCTGTTACTTCTGATGCCCTTGAAGAATGGGGATTCGTGCCTACCTTATGGGGACAAGGTTTAGAAGAAACTTGGCAACCAGGAGAGAAGGGCGCTTGGAAAAGACTGGACCACTTTTTAGAGGAGGGGGCTCAAGCCTATGCTAAGAAAAGAGACTATCCTTCAGAAAACGGGACGTCCCATTTATCTCCCTATCTTCACTGGGGAGAGTTAAGTCCTACTCAAATTTGGCACCAAGTTTTACTATCCTATGGGATGGAAGCTCTTCCTTTTTTAAGGCAGTTGGGATGGCGAGAATTCTCTTATCATCTTCTCTATCACTTCCCAGAATTTCCCTCCAACCCCTTAAGATCATCTTTTCAAAATTTTCCATGGGAAAAGAATGCCGATGCCCTTAAAGCCTGGCAGACTGGAAAAACGGGATATCCTTTGGTGGATGCAGGGATGAGAGAACTTTGGCATACAGGCTCTATGCATAATCGAGTTCGTATGGTTGTAGCCTCATTCCTTGTAAAACACCTTCTCCTTCCTTGGCAGAAGGGGGAAGAATGGTTTTGGGATACTCTCGTTGATGCAGATCTTGCCAACAATGCGGTTAGCTGGCAGTGGGTTGCGGGATGTGGGGCGGATGCAGCGCCTTATTTCCGCATTTTTAACCCTTCTCTTCAAAGTCAAAAATTTGACGCGAAGGGCACTTATATAAAGCAATGGGTGCCAGAGCTTCACGCCTTGGATGCTCCATATATTCATTCTCCTTGGCAAACTCCGATTGAAATTTTGAAAAGGGCAGGGATTAAGTTGGGAACGACCTATCCCTTTCCGATCGTTGATCACGATTTTGCTCGGAAGAGAGCGTTGGAGGCTATTCAAACGCTGTTAGTTAAACAACCCACGCAAGATCACATATAATTCAATATCTATTAGTTAAACACAAAACAGAGCTAACCTTTGCTAATTTGAATTTTCTTTGGTTCTTCTTTTTTTATAATTTTACGTGGCAAGCAAATGCTTAATATCCCGTTTTTGAATGAAGCTTTAATATTGCTTTGATCTGTATCCTCAGGTAAGGAGAATACTCTCTGGAAAGAACCATAGGAACGTTCAATACGATAGAAATCTCGACTCTTTTCTTCATTCTCTAATTTTTTTTCTCCTTTGATAGTAAGCATATTGTCACTTATTTCAATTTGCACATCATCTTGATCTACGCCCGGAACTTCTAGTTTGATCATATAATCATGATCTCCCACAGATATGTCTGAACGAGGTTTCAAAATATTTTGAGTGGCTTTACTTAGTTCATTATCAAATCTTAAGGATCCGGATCCACGAAATACATTATCAAAAAGTTTTTCCATTTCTTCATGGATTTGAGCAATAGGGTTAGCATAAAATTGAGGTTGATTTTTAAGCTCCACATTGCGCTGTATAGGAACTGTTTTTCCTTCTTCTACTTTTTCATCTTTTATCCAGTTCCAAGGTGCAAACTTTTTAATTTCCATAGCTTTTTTCTCCTTTCTTTTTTAGTAAAAGCTTTATCCTATCTATGATTTAGGAATCGATTTTTATGATTTCAAGCCTTAGGTTGGATTCAAATCTGGTAGTTTTGTGACCTTTTTTGACTCATTCTTGGTTTTATTTTTCATTGTTAACAGTAACTCCTTGCAGCATTCTTTCACCTCTTCAAGAGGGATATCTTTTTCAGCATACATAGCTCCGTGCAAAGAATTTATAATAAATTTAACTTCTCTTTGAGAGAGGGCTGGGAATAGGTTTCTTGCCGCTTCAAATATGGCATTTAGGGAAGCGTTTTTGGCCGTATGCCAGTTTTGGAAAGCATACTTTTGCAGAAACCTTTGCAATTCTTCAGCAGAATTTATTTTTGAAAATTCCTTCATGTTAAAATCTTCTTGTCTGAACTCTGGATTATCAAAGGGTTCTGCAAAAAACCTCTCTTGGATTTCTGATTTGAACTTAGGTTTTCTCCTGGCGAATCTCAGCATCCAGAAGAGTGCAAAACCAAAAATGATTATGATAATGATGATAGAAGCGTATAAAAATAGAGAGTTCACTTTTATGGGTTTAGTTTCTTCAACTAATGATTTTTGTGGGATACTGTTGTCAGAACCCTCTTGCTTGATATTTGTCTTAGTTGGAATTGCTACAGGCATAACAGTATCTTTTGCAGGAAGGACTTCTATCTTGCGCTGAGGGATTTTCGCATACGAGATTTTATTTTCTTTGACGTTCCACCAGGGAATAGTAATTTCTGGAAGAGTCAATGAGCCTGGCTCTTGAGGAATTAAGGTATAGCTTTCCTCACGCCAACTGGTGAGCTTGTTGTCTTTTATGGACTCCTCTGTGGTAGGTTTATCCGAATAGACTTTGAAATCATTTGTTTTTTCCTGCTGATGCTTAAGAGTTGGGAGTTGATTTGCCGTGATGCCTTCTCCTACAATTGTAAAGATACGGGTAAATGGCTCTCCAACTTTGAGAGACTTTGTTTCCTTGATGCTCTCTGTAATCTTAAGTGAGGTTGCGGGCAACCAAGAAATCATCCCTTGAAGTGGAGCTTGAACATTTAAAATAATTTCATTGCTGCTTAGAGAAAAGGGTTCTAACCTTTGAATTCCAAAACTTCCCATGGTTTGAAATTTTTGGAATAAACTTAAAGGATCAAGATTACGGCCTAAGAATGAATCTAAGGGGCTCTCATCACGGACTAATTTTTCACCCTCAATAATCAACCCAGGAATAGTAACAGAACCCGTCTTTAGAGGTGTCACAATATACTTAGCCTCAAGGACTTTAACAGGCAATCCATTATGGGTTTTCTCATAAACTTTAGGATTAC
>JALEGO010000020.1 GCA_022763165.1 Flavobacteriales bacterium | reverse complement strand
TCTATTTCACCCAAAACCATTGAAGTCAATTTGCTTAAAGAACACGGTTCAAAATCGAGTAATTTCGCACAGATATCTAAATCATATACATTCTTTGGGAAGCACTGAAGTGAATGTAATAATCGGATGTCTTCACCAAAGGCATATACGATTTTCTGTGTTTGTTTACTGTGCAGAATATCAAAAATACCAGAAAGATCAGTCTCATTTAAAGCATCGATTAAATAGATGTCATCGCCATCAAATATTTGAATCATGCTTAGCGTAAAGCCATAGGCATAGCGATTCTTATCAAATTCTAAATCGAGCGCAATAGTATCTCTTTTCTTAAGAAATGAATGGCATTTATCTACTCCCGCTTGAGTAGAAATGTATTGAAACTCCTTATGCATGAGGCTCAGCAAACATAAGCCTAATTTCAGTCAAATTCCATTTTTTATTGGACTCAGACTATCACACTATTCCAGCTTTTTTGCAGTCATCTCCCCGTAGCTGACACCATCAGGATTCGTTATAATGTATTGGATATACAGTGTATTTTTGATTCTACTGCCGCTCCCACTTATCGATACAAAGTCATCCACATCTTGATCTAATATTTGGATGTCATTATCTTGAACATGGGCATAAACTGGAGCTTCAAAGTATTTAATCCCCTGAATCTCGACCTTATGTTTGGCATGTTTTGATATCTTTATTTCATAAGTTTCGTTGAAAAACTCAAGCCCTCCACCATTATCAGGATCCCATGTATAGCTGTCTTGAACAATATACTCTCCCTTGAGCTTTCTGACTTCCTTTTTAGCGCAAGAAGTTAATCCTATGACAATAATTGCTAAAAGTGCCTTTTTCATAATTTTTCATTTTATGCATAACAATCAAAAACACGAAAAATTACATTTTACCTCAAAAACTTTAACCTTCAACTGGCCCTTCTATTGTTCATCAAAAATATCGTGATACGGATTTCCTTCCATTTCAAAATAATCAGCTGCCAAAAATCTATAATGTTTATCGAGTTTTTCTAAAGTCCGCAAATCTTCTTTGTCAAAATTCAGGTTCGCGGAATTCAAATTGCTCTGAATGTTCTTTTCATTTGTAGATTTTGGTATAGTGGCAATATTGTTATTTACATGCCAAGCTGTTAAAATATTGGCCGCATGCACATTATATTTCATAGCCAATTCATTGACCACAGGGTCCTGCATCAAGCTCGGTTCATTTTCAGCTTTAATCTCAGCTGGTCGATCAGGAGATCCTAAAGGTGAATAGCCAGTAAGTAAAATGCCATTTGCTTCGCAATACTTTCTCAATTCAGGTTGCTGCAAATAGACATGCATTTCAACCTGATTGACTTCAGGTACAACACCAGAATTATGCTTTAAATCCTCTAGTTTTTTGATGCTAAAATTTGAAACACCAATGTGTTTTGTGAGGCCCTTTTTCTTCAATTCAATCATTGCCTTCCAGGTGTCAACGAGGGGCACATCCTCAAGGCTGATAAAATCCTCCGCTTTGACCGGGTAAGTCACACCGGGCTGAAAGGCAACAGGCCAATGAATCAAATAAAGATCCAAATAATCGAGTTTTAAATCATTTAAAGTTTTAACAATAGCGGGTTCTACATCTGCGAACTGATGATTGCTGTTCCACAATTTCGAAGTGATGTGAATATCCTCTCGGTTTATTTTACCCGAAGAAAACAAGTCCTTGAAAACCGCTCCAATTTCTGATTCATTTTCGTAAATGGCTGCACAATCAATATGTTTATATCCATTCAAAAGCGCATAACTAATTGCTTTGGAAACCTCATCTTGTTTTGATTTCCATGTACCCAAACCTATTAGTGGTAATTTATCACCATTTGAATATTCTAAATATTTCATAACTCAATTCAAAATCATCCCATTGCACCAATAATTCCCCCCATCACACCAAGGGTAATGATCCAATAAAACATATTAATTAAAATGTACTTCCAACCTTTCTGATCAAATAGTGCATTTGTTACTAGAGTAGTCACTCCCCCATAAATAAAGGCATCCCACAATCCATGTGACACCCCGTGGAAAAATGGATATTCTGTGACACTGTTGAAAGCAGCATGAAGGCGAATTATTTGCCGATGTAAACCAATGCTAACAAGAAAAGCTAAACCATATGCAAGACCATATAACAGTGCAGGGTGATATCCTGCCTTGATTTTTTCAATGGTCATATTAGCAGATTTCATCCAGACGTTTTTAAACAGCACACCATACCAAATAAATCCAATGACTAGAGCACTAGCTGAAGCAATTCCTTGAGATAACCAATTCATAATTTAATTTTTACTAAATATTTCTATTATAGAGCGCCACTCTTAATGCTTTCTACCACAGTTGGATCCAGTAAAGTACTGGTATCGCCCAGGTTGCTGGTATCGCCTTCTGCAATCTTTCTGAGGATCCTACGCATAATTTTTCCAGATCTCGTTTTGGGCAATCCAGGTACCACTTGAATCTTATCAGGTTTGGCAATAGGACCAATTTGATCTGTGACGGTTGCCAATATTTCCTTCTTTAAATCATCTTGACTTAAAGCTTCCTCATTCACAATTACATAGGCATATATCCCTTGACCTTTGATATCATGGGGGTAACCTACTACCGCTGACTCTATAACTTTTCCATGTTCGTTTATAGCATTCTCAACTTCAGCAGTACCCATACGATGACCAGAAACATTGATGACATCGTCTACTCTACCCGTGATTCTATACATCCCATTTTCATCTCTTAGACATCCATCGCCTGTAAAATAGCGATCCTTGTAAGTCGAGAAATATACATTCTGACATCTTTCATGATCTCCCCAAGTAGTTCGAATCATGGAAGGCCATGGAAATTTGACACAAAGATTTCCCGAAACTTCATTTCCTTCTAACTCATTCCCTTCGGCATCCACTAGTTGTGGCTGAATGCCCGGTAATGGATAAGTTGCATAAGATGGTTTTTCCTTTGTTAGGTGCGCTAAGGGCGAGATGAGTATTCCTCCAGTTTCCGTTTGCCACCAGGTGTCAACAATAGCACATTTCTTTTTACCCACATGTTCATGGTACCATTCCCAAGCCTCTTCATTGATGGGCTCGCCCACACTTCCTAAAGTCTTGAGCGAACTTAAATCATGCTTGTTTACAAAATCTAAATCGTATGCTTGAAGTGCGCGAATCGCAGTTGGAGCGGTATAGAATATGTTGATTTTGTATTTATCGACCACTTCCCAAAACCTTCCTGCATCTGGCCAGGTAGGCACACCTTCGAACATTACGGTTGTAGCACCTGCCAAAAGTGGACCATAAACAATGTACGAATGACCTGTAATCCAACCTATATCCGCAGTACACCAATAGATATCGCCTTCCTCATATTGGAATACGTTTCTAAAAGAGTACTCGGCATATACTTGATAGCCACCACAGGTATGGACAACGCCCTTTGGTTTCCCAGTGGACCCTGAAGTGTAAAGTATAAAAAGCGTATCTTCGCTTTCCATCGTTTCTGCAGGACAGTCGGCATCTACAGACGCAATTTCTTCATGCCACCAATGCTCTTTACTGTCATCCAGATGGATACCTGAGTTTAAACGATTATAAACAATGACGTTTTCCACAGTTGTGCATGTTTTAAGGGCTTCATCAACTATTGACTTTAGATCAATCGTCTTGGCACCTCTATATGCACCATCGGCAGTCAAGACAATCTTGCAATCAGAATCATTAATTCTGTCCGATAATGACTTTGCTGAAAAGCCAGCAAAAACCACAGAGTGAATTGCTCCAATTCGAGCACAAGCAAGCACTGCAATAGCCAACTCAGGAATCATTGGCATATAAAGACAAACCCTATCGCCTTTTTGAATACCTCTTTTTTTCAAAACATTTGCGAATGTGCAAACGCGATTATGCAATTCTTTGTAAGTAATTTTTTGAGCTTCGTCTTTTGGGTCATTGGGTTCCCAAATGATAGCGACCTGATCTCCTTTGGTTTCCAAATGTCTGTCTAAACAGTTTTCCGTGATGTTTAACTGTCCTCCTTCAAACCATTTTACATCTGGATCTTTGAAGTTCCAATTCAGTACTGTATCCCACTGCTTCTTCCAAACTTGAGTTGCTGCTTGCTCAGCCCAAAAGTCTTCAGGGTTTTCTACACTCTTTTTATACTCACTTTGATACTCTTCGAAAGAATTGATTTTTTTCATTGTAGTTTTTTTTATTTGGGCGCCACCCTTTCAAAATTACTTCGCTTAGCTCAGTGCTCGTTGAGGGTCGGGTGCTATGCTATATCTTTTGTCATTTCGGTCATTCTGAACTGGTTTCAGAATCTTAACTTTTGAAAGATCCTGAAACAAGTTCAGGATAACATTGGAATGAATCACAAAAGTATGTCGCTTCGCCCCCTGGCGCAGTCTGACTAAAACCAGCGGCAAATTTAATGAATTTCAATATTATAGTCTTCGTTCTAACCGCAAGATCTCAGCTCTTCAACAAAAAAAATGGGTATTTCATGTCTGGTCTTCCAACACCTGAAAAGAGTTTAAACCGAATAATTGCCAATAGTCAGAAATCTCATTAAACAATGGTTCACTAGAAACTTTCAACCACTCACCCCAAAGTCTTGTATCCCTTATTTCTGCAGCTGTAACCAAGCCTTCAGCACCTTGACTCTGCTCATTTTGATATACTCCAATTTCATTGACCTCTTTTGCAGCTTTTGCTGTGTCATAAGTATTAGCCCCACATGAGCATATTGCAACACTAATAATCACTAATAACTTTTTCATGATCTATGATTTATTGTTGAATCTAAGAAAACATTTAAATTTGCTTTGAATACAACGCGAATAACATGGATGAATGGATTCGTTTTTATGAGAGTTCTTCAATTTTCTCTGATTCATTTAAGAAGGAACTTAACAAACAACTCACAAACGCTTTTAAGAAAAGATTTCAATTATCTACTGATATTTCTGAACTAGGATATTCAATAGAAATTAGTTTTGATTATTCGGTCAACAAAAGCATTAATAACATTCAAGATGATCTCAAATTAAGAGGAAACCAAGGCTTTATGTTTTTAAATGCTCAAATCGCAATGCCAATTCCTGAAATCTATAAAATCACCATTGGCTGGAAAAGTCCAAGTTTTAATGACATTTCTAAAGTTCATCAACTTGAAGAATTGCCTAAGGACCTATCTATTTTTTTCTGCAACGATTTGCCCAAAGAGAGAATTTTTTGTTTCTTAAAACTATTTGGCAAATTTGAAAAGGGAGAAGAAAATCTAGCATTCCCATTTACTGTCTATAGCTGGGCTTATCCCAATATGTTTATCTTGACTGAAGGAGATTTTGATATTTCAGAAGCGAAACCCGTTATTGATAAACTGTTTAATGATTATGATAGCAATGGGGATATATGCCATTGTACTGGATTAGTAGAAAATAATGGATTAAAAGGAATACGGCTTAATTATCATCAAAATAGGTATGATGGTGCTTTACTTATGTCTAGAATGGATGAGCTTCTAGATATTATGAAATCAATTAGCAAGGAAAAGATTGCAAAAAAAATTGATTCGGTCAAAATCTATGCACAGCACTAATGAATGACTTAACAAATTGAAAATGCAACGATTTTAAGCAAAAAACCAAATTTGCATTTTTGTAACTTGCAATCTACAACTTAGTCATCTTGCATTGTAGAATAAATGAGAGACATTTTAACGATACTTAATTCTGACTCAAACTCCTCTAAAAAAACCTTCAAAAAGGGAGCGTTTGTTCAAAAGGCAGATGACTCAATTGCAGGAAGTGTTTATATTACAAAAGGAATCTTAAGAAGCTACATAATAGATAGTTCAGGTAAAGAACATATTTACGCCTTTGCATCGGAAAAGCACTTTATAGGAGACTTAGAAGCGATGGAATTTAATCAAAGCTCTCAACTGTATATTGACTGTTTGGAAGACAGCGAAGTCATCATATTCAACCAAGAGAAACTACTAAATAATCTATCCAAAGAGGAGGTGATAGAATTTAATGAATTGCTTCGAAGAAATATTGGTAAACTTCAGCGCAGGATTTTAATGTTAATTGGTAGTCCAGCCGTTGATCGATACCTATATTTTGTTGACACCTATCCTAACCTTATCAATCGCTTACCTCAAAGAATGATTGCCTCTTATTTGGGAATTGCACCACAAACACTCAGTACTCTTCGAAGAAAGATACTTCAATCGGAGTAGCTGAACTAAATTCCACATTGAGCCAGATGAAATGTAGACCGAACTATACATCCGTGATTCATTGCTTTTTTATGGCTAAAAAATAACCAAAAAAGCCCATTCAAACTCGGCTCATTCTTCACCTCAAACACGAATTTCATTATAATTTTGACAAAACTGGATCCTGGACAAAATTACAAATGGCCGTTTAATAGTCCAGTGTCACGTTGAGTCAGACGAAATGTAAACCTAATTATTTGTTTCATTTCTTCATCTAGATGAATGCAAAGAAAATTCGAATTTACGACATTCGCATATCAATTTTAATTCGATGAATAAACCAAAAATTGCGGATCGAAAACCGGTTAAAGTTTCCTTAAACAAAGGGGAGGAACAATATTGGTGTGCCTGTGGATTGAGTAAAAATCAGCCATATTGTGATGGTTCGCATAGGACAACAGACATCACCCCGAAAAAATTCGTTGCAAGTGAATCTGGTGATGCTTATTTATGCATGTGCAAACATTCAAAGAATCCTCCTTATTGCGATGGAACTCACGCGAAATTGACGGATGAAAGTGAAAACAATGAAAATGTGACGCAATCAAGCAGCGGATCAACAAAAGAAGAGCCCACTTTGGCTTACATTAAGTCCTTAGCAAGAGATGGTTTATCCAAAAGTGGCCACCACGGTGAAATGGGAGCTATGGGTGTGCCAGTAACTGAGCTTCCCAAATGGAATGATATCCAGATTTTAGCCGCACAAATGGCTACAAAACCACTTATGGAAGATGTTCCTGTGGCAACGGAATTGGTTATTGGGCCAAATGCTAAAAAACCACTAAAACTGGAAATCCCTTTGTTTGTGTCTGATATGAGCTATGGTGCGCTCTCTGAGGAGGCAAAAATCGCATTAGCTAAAGGTGCTGAATTAGCCGGCACGGGCATTTGTTCAGGCGAGGGTGGAATGCTCTCTGAAGAACAAGAATCCAATACCAAATACTTTTATGAGCTAGCATCTGCCAAGTTCGGATTTGAATGGGAAAAACTTAAAAAAGTACAAGCCTTTCATTTCAAAGGTGGCCAAGGTGCAAAAACTGGCACAGGAGGGCACTTATCAGCGAACAAAGTGGTAGGAAAAATTGCTGAAGTACGGAATTTGAAGGAAGGCACTCCGGCAGTATCACCACCAACTTTTAAGGATTTGAATACAGCCCAAGATTTCAAAGACTTTGCTAATAAAGTAAGAGAAATCTCTGGTGGGATTCCAATTGGTTTCAAGCTTTCAGCCAATCACATTGAGGAAGACATACAATTTGCATTGGACGCCAGTGCAGACTACATAATTCTTGATGGAAGAGGCGGAGGAACAGGAGCAGCTCCCTTGATTTTCAGAAATAATATATCAGTCCCTACAATTCCAGCTTTAGCCAGAGCAAGGCATTATTTGAACAAAGTAGGCAGATCAGATGTGACATTAATTATCACTGGCGGACTGAGAGTTCCTGATGATTTCATTAAAGCTATGGCCTTAGGAGCCGATGGAATTGCCTTATCAAACTCGGCATTACAGTCGATTGGTTGTGTAGCTGCGCGCATGTGCAATACGAACAATTGTCCAGCGGGAGTTGCAACTCAAAAACCTGAATTAAGAAAACTTCTGAATGTTGATAAATCGGCTAAACAACTACAGAATTTCTTTGAGGCATCCACGGAGCTCATGCAAGTTATGGCAAGAGCTTGCGGGCATAATCACCTAAACAAGTTCAATAAAAAGGATATCACTACTTGGAAAAAAAACATGGCTGATTTAACTGGCATTCAATTCGCTGGCCTGAGTTAAACGAGTATAAATGCTTGCTTGTGTTCTTGCGTAGGCGCAAATCCAAACAAAATTCAGATATTAGCAATGTAAGCCTTTCAGAAGTGATTGGCAATGAACTCTTTGAAAGCTCTTAGATTGCTTTTCTGAATGCGTTTGATTGGAGCCGAAGCAAGGTTTAACACCCAAAAAAATTATTGATCTAATAACCAAGCAAATATCAAAGGCGCCACAATCGTTGCATCAGACTCAATTACAAATTTCGGAGAATCTACATCCAACTTTCCCCAAGTAATCTTTTCATTGGGGATGGCTCCGGAATAAGAACCATAACTGGTAGTAGAATCTGAAATTTGGCAGAAATAAGACCAGAAGGGTGTATCTTCCATCTCCATATCTTGGTACAACATCGGTACCACACAAATTGGGAAATCCCCAGCAATTCCTCCTCCGATTTGGAAGAAACCGACACCCTTTTCTTTTGCATTTTCAATGTACCAATTGGCCAAATACATCATATACTCGATACCACTTTTCATGGTTGAAGGTTTGAGCTCTCCCTTCATACAATAGGAGGCAAATATGTTGCCAATAGTGCTATCTTCCCATCCCGGCACGACTATAGGAAGGTTTTTTTCAGCTGCGGCCAACATCCATGAGTTTTGAGGATCAATTTCATAGTACTGCTCAAGCACTCCGCTCAATAGCAATTGGTACATATATTCATGCGGAAGATAACGTTCGCCATTTGTTTCAGCTTTCTTCCAGACATCAAAAATGTGCTTTTGCAATCTTCTAAAAG
>JALEGO010000108.1 GCA_022763165.1 Flavobacteriales bacterium | reverse complement strand
TACCACCGTGTGTCAAAAAGATGCTCCTTTCTTGCTCACAGCAAGTCCTCCCGGTGGGGTCTGGATTGGAAATGGTATTTCCACTCAAAATCCAGGAATGTTCTATCCAGATTCAGCGGGACCTGGATTGCATGCTATTGCATACCTTTTGGGAGGTTCTTGTTCAGATGTATTAAACATCACTGTTGATAGTATTGATGCTGGTCCTTTAGAGGCTGCTTGTCCTGGGACGCCTCCTTTTCAGGTCTCAGGTTATGGTCCAGGAGGCGGTACCTGGTCCGGGCCCAATATCACGCCTGGAGGTATTTTTGATCCTGTTGCCATAGGAACTTATACGGTAACCTATACCCAAGGTAACTGTAGCGCATCTAAGGACATAAATGTTGATAATATTGGGTATACTTCACCTTTTGACACCATATGCCAATCTCATGATACATTCAGACTGCAAATTACTCCTGCAGGTGGTTATTGGGTGGGTACGAACATTGAGGATTCAGCAACTGGTCTATTTAATCCAAGAGAAGATGCAGGAAGCATCGTGTCCACCTATATTATGAATGGTTGTCAATTGTCTGACACTATTGAGGTGCTTCCAATTGACATTGGGCACAATACAAATGCTTGCCCCACTGAGGCGCCCTATCAGTTGTATCCAAGCTTTACTCCAACTGGGGGTGTTTGGTATGGAAATGGAATCATTGACAATGTTCAGGGAATTTTTGATCCGGCACTCATCGGTCAAGGAAATAATGACACTATAGTGTATGCAGCGCCAAACGGTTGTTTTGATACCATTATCAATTATGTCCGCTTTACAGATCTTGATGATGATACTTTAACTTTTTGTATTGCATCAGAAGATGATGATACACTGAGGTTGAATGATGATTTAACCGGAATGATTCCATGGGGTGGTGATTGGTATGGAACTGGAGTAACGCAATTCAGTCCTAATGGGTGGTACTATTTTATATCTCAAAATGCTGGTCCGGGATTGCATACCTTGACTTACGATGCGAATGGTTGTTTGGATTCTATGGTATTCATTGTTTATCCTGATCAAATTAACTATCCCGATACTTCGATGTGTTCAAGTGCTGATTCAATTTTCTTTCCTTCATTGCCTTTGGGCGCATATTGGTCGGGTGATGGAATTGTAGACCCCTCTGGTATTTACGATCCTAATGCCGCAGTGGATGATACAAGCTTAGTAATCTACAATTCTGGTTTGCCTGAATGCACCGATAGCATATTGATAGAAGTTATTCCTTTTCAAAAAGCTATTATACAGAATATAGACACTCAATATTGTTTTCAAGATATTCCTTATCCGATCGGATTAAGTCCTACGGGAGGAGTATTTGCTGGTGCTTCAAATGATAGTATTTTTAATCCTTCCGTTGAGGGGGCTGGTCAGCACGTTTTGACCTATATGGTTGGTTCTGGTGCTTGTCAGTCATTTGACACCCTAGTTGTCAATATTCTGCCTGAATTGACTACAAATACTAGCCCAAAATCTGATAGTATTTGTGAGGGAGAGGGAGCATTGTTAGAGGTTAATGGAGCAGGAGGTTCGACACCAGGAGTTTATAGTTATTCATGGGATAATGGTCTTTTCCCTGTAAACTCTCACAATGTGAGTCCTGTTGTTGATCAATGGTATGTTTGTATTACCAATGATGGTTGCTCTGATCCTGTTATTGATTCCTTTTTTGTATTGGTTCATCCTCCTTTTGATGTAGATGTCCAAACAAGTAACAAGAAATGTTTTGGAGAGGAGGGTTATGCGGTAGCCGTTCCAAATCCCTCTGGTTCATATAATTATGATTGGTCTATTAGTGCTTTAACTACTGATAGTATTCCTGGAATGGCAGGTGACATTATCACTTTAAAAACGGTAGATGCACAAACAGGTTGTGAGCGTGATACTCTATTCAAAATTCCCAATTATAATGCAGTAAAAGCACTGTTTATCATCAATCCAAATGAGGATTGCATCCCTTATGATCAAAGAAATGTATCTTTTCTAGATCTGAGCGAAAATGTAGTCACTGGCAAATGGATCATTGATGGGGAAGAGTCTGATTACGTTTTAGGTGAAAATCCCACGAAAAATTTCGAAAATCCCGGTCAATATGATGTAGAGCTTTATGTGGAAAATGAAGGTGGGTGTAAAGATTCTGCGTTTTCTACAGTTTGTATTGACGATAATTCGAGCTATTTCATTCCAGACATTTTTAGTCCAAATGGTGATGGTCATAATGATATTTTCTATGTAAGAGTTAGAAATTATAAGCAAGGCAGAATTCAAGTTTTTGATCGTTGGGGCGGTCTGGTATTTGAAACAACAAATTTTGATGTTGGCTGGGATGGCAAAGTGCGAGGAGAACGCGTGCCTTCAGGTTCTTATTTATACGTTTTGGATATTACTTTTTCGAATAATTCAAGTGAGGTGATTAAAGGTGATGTTTCTCTAGTTAGATGATTAAGATAATTAAACATATGGTTTCGGGACGACTGATGTTGCTGTTGGCTTTGAGCGTTTCTTTGGAAGTGAGTATTCAAGGTCAAGATTTTCACTTTTCTCAGTTTAACAATACTCCTTTAGCGCTTAATCCAGGACTCACTGGGGATTTTGTTGGAGACATTCGAGCTATGACCAATTATAAAAATCAGTGGCGATCTTTTGATCCTTCATTTAGAACGATTAGTGGTTCTGTGGATACAAAGTTTGATTTGTCTAGTCAAAGTATCATGGGGGCTGGACTGTTTTATTATAATGATAAGTCTGGTAACATAGATTTTGGTTTGTCTTATGTAGGTCTTTCTGGGGCTTATGGTGTGAAAATGTCTAAGGAAATCTATTTTTCGGGAGGACTTCAGTTGGCTTATGGTCAAAGAAGTGCCAAGATTGAAAACTTGCGATGGGATAGCCAATACAATGGTTTTTTCTATGATGGCAGTTTGCCTACCAATGAGACGATAGGATCCAATCAGACTAGTTTTTTCGATGCCTCGGCTGGTGTTGTGGTCAATGTTTCTGGAAAGAAAAGCATGTATGGTCAGTTTGGGTTAGCTGTTTTTCACATTAATCAGCCCAATCAAACGCTTTTGGCCGATCAGAAGGATCCACTATTCAGGAAATATGTGATGCATGGTGAATGGAATTTGTTCATTGAGAATTTTGATTTCGTTCCTCAATTTTATGTAGCGAAGCAAGGAGGTTCAATAGAGGCTACTGCAGGTGCCTGGTTTCAATATGTTTCTGGTTTGGACTCCAGACACACCAATGCGAACACATCCTCAACTTTTAAATTGGGTTGCTTCTATAGATATGGGGATGCCATTATTCCAGCTGCGCAAATGGAATGGAAAAGAAGAGTGGGTGTTGGCGTAAGCTATGATATTAATGTTTCAAGTCTGAATCTCGGTACTCAATATAGGGGAGGAGTGGAAATTTCGCTTTATTACAAGACTAAGTTCACCAATAATAAAAGAAAGGTTTAGAAAACTCACAAACTGAAAAAGTTCTACTTTAAATCGATAATCGTTCCAAAAAGTACATCTTGTTAAATGCTTAATTGCATTGTTTAACGAATTTGAATATGACTGATATAAATTATAATGGAAGGAAATTCCGTGTGCTAGGTAATTCTGAGAATGGTGAAGTTTCTGATGATATGGTTTTTGAATATTTTCAAGAGGGAAAAATTCTTACTTGTAGATATTTTGGGGACAAGATTTTAGAAGGCCATATCTTAGGGCTGGTTCAGGAAGATGGAACGATTCAGATGACTTATCACCAAATTAACGATCAATTGAATCATAGAACGGGAAAGGGAATTAGCAAGCCAATCATTTTGGAAGATGGAAGAATTCAACTTGAAGAGCACTGGGAGTGGACAAATGGTGATAAAACGAAAGGACGTTCGAGTTTAGTGGAGATGTTGTAAAAAGAAAAACCAAGCCTAATTGTAGACTTGGTTTTCGAGGTCTATTTGTGAAAGTAATATTATAACGCAGAAAAAAACTAAATATTTTGTGAGTAGACCAAAATAAGTCCAACCAATGCCCAAGAAAGTGCAACCACTCCTCCGAAAAGTTTTACTTGAGCTTTTCCTATTTTGTGTAATTCCTGTTCTAGTTCCTTTGCTGTTTTGTTTTTGTTAGTATTCATTTTTTTGTTGTTTATGTGTTTTCCGATTTGATTACATTTCAAAATTACCTGGTTTTGAGATGAGCCTAAAATCTATTTTGTAAATGGTATGTTTTATCTAATAAACGACCACTTTTGACGTATAAGTGATTTAGACTAATATGGCGTATTGAAGTGTAACCCAAACTACCCAAGCGCTAAGCATAAGTACAGCAGTGGTAGCAATCAACTCTATTTTTCCAGAATAATCGCTGTAAAGTCGATCAAAATTCTTTTTCATGATGTGTGTTTGTTTGTTCTGTTCATAAAATTAGGTTTACTCTTTTATTTCCTATGTTGAGAATTATCGGGTGACAAACTTTGTTATCCTAAGTGGCAGTTTTTTGAATATGAAATTTTAGAAAACCTAACCTTTTCCGAATAGTGATTTAATGTGGAAAAAATGTTCATAACCAGTGGGCGAAAACCGAAACTAAAGGATCTGGCAAATCGTAAGCTTCTGAAAAATTCAAAACCAATGAAACTATCTAACTTATCCTCCTTTTTGATTGCGGCTTTTATTTGTAACTCATCGTTTGCACAGGATGCAGAGACCTTAATGAAAATGGGGCGAAAACTGGAAAATGCCAATTTGTCCAGGGATGCAGTCCTAAAATATGATATGGTTATCGCCTTGAATGAAGGCGACAAATACAATCTGGAAGCATACTATTACAGAGGTAACTACAAGAAGAAAAAAGGCCAATTTGACGCAGCTAAGAATGATTATAATTCTGCAATTGAACTGAGTTCAAAAGTAGAAGATGAGCGCCCAAAATTATTGGGAGACCTTTTTTATAACAGGGCCATGATCAAGTATAAAGAAGAACGCTATCAAGGAGCAATACGTGATTTAGATGAGGCTGTGAAGCACTTTCCGAGAAAAGCAGAAGCATACGCCTACAGAGCACAATGCAAATACGCGCTAAAAGATAAACCAGGGGCATGCCAAGATTTCACTGAAGCCCGATTACTGGATGCCAATGTTATTGATGATCAATTTGAAGAAGCGTACAGCAAATCCTTAAAAAAGTGTAAGTAAGCTGTTCGAATTGTTTATGTATGAAGCCTCTAGTTATTGTGGTTAGAGGCTTTAATTTTGTTCTACTTGATGATATATCGCACAGAAAGTGCTCCTCCCCAAGGCCAAAATCCAACCCATCCATTGGAGATATTGATTTGTGGCTTCCAATCAAGACTTACATTTAATGGAATCTCAGTCAGCGTTGTTAAATCATAATCCACACCACCGATAAAGTCTACTCCTACTACGGCATAGGTGCCGCCATATCCTCCGTCCCAACGATTGTAATATCCGGTGTTCCAAAAACCAAAATGCCCTCCAGCACCTGCAAACCAGGAAAGATCATCTACCTCTGGGATAGCACTATGGTATTCTACTAAACCAGTTATTGTTGCTCCCCTCCATCGCATGGCTGCGATGCCCTCAAGAGCAATATTTTCTTTAATGAAGTGCTTGGCTGTGATGCCATAAGAAAGGCCTCCTCTAACACCTATAGCGGTTTCATAGCTCTGTGCTTGTGATGCAATTGAAATGATTAAGGCGATTGCAATAAACGTATATCTAAACATGATTTGGTTTTTGCGCGAATTTACGGCAAACAAAATATTTAGAGCCAAAAGATTATGGATAAATGTTCACAACATTTATGCTTTAACTAATCTGAGCAATATAGTTATTCAGTATGTGGGCGATTGATGAAGGAAGTAGTGATTTTGATATTTGGGCCAAGACTCCAAAAAAGAGTCCAAACAAAAACCAAATAAACTGCATACTGAGAACATCCCAAAAACTAGAGTATTCCATATATATCCATTGTGGTGAATGAAATAGGCTGAAAAGAATTGAAGAATAGACAATTTTTTTGATAGGTTTAAGTCTAGATCTTAATAAAAAGGTTCCCCTAAAGAAAATCTCTTCTAAAATGGGTGATCCGAATATCCAATTGAGCCAAATTGTTCCAGATAAATCATAGGTTCGCGATATGTCAGTGGTCGGATGTAGTATGGCAATTATTCCAACCAATAGTATTATTGCACTCATCCATATAGTGCCCTTGTTAACTTTCCAAAGACTCATAAATCTTGAGTCAGCACTTCGGTTAACCAAGGTTATTGGAATGAGCAAAGAAAGAAGCCTCAATATGGATCTTGTATAGTCGGTTTGCCCAAAATAATTTGGATTGTAATGACCCCAAAGGCAACAACAAAACCAGAGCAATAAACTCAATGCAAAGGGCCAAGTTCTTTTCATAACTTTTTGCATTTAACTCTGAAGATTTTTATTTATTTCAATGTGTTTGGTAAATAATGTTAAATTAGAAAATCCTTTGAATTCAAAACAATATATTGAAAATCAATTCCGTTAGGAAATGACAATTGGCTAATTGATTATTCTGGAAACTATATCAAAAAATCGAAAATTTATTGCATTAGTCTTAGTTGCGCTGATCTATGTAACCCTCAAATTTTGGTTTCGTGAATTGGATAATCAACAATTGATTTTTCTGCTTGCTCCAGTTAACTTTTTCGTTGAATTGTTTTACAATTCTTCATCAGTTTTTTCTGAAACCATTGGGTATTTTCATTCAGAACTCTCCATGACGATAAACGATACATGTAGCGGGTATAATTTCTTGTTGCTCACCTTTGTATTGAGTAGTTCAGTAGTGATATGGTATGGCAAAAGAATGAACTTAGTGCTGACGCTACTTTTTACGGCAGTTTTCTCGTATGCTTTTACGCTACTAACCAATTCAATAAGAGTACTGCTCTCCATTAAGGTTCAAAATATTGCGGATGAGTTTATGGTGCCTCGTCCTCATCACTTCATCCATGAAACAATAGGAGTTTTAGTGTTCTTGTCTTTTCTCATACTGATGTATTTGGGCTTTAATTATTTATTAAAAAAGAAAAATTTTCTGCAACATGAATTTCCTTCGTAATCCCAAGTGGCTATGGTTTACCCATACTTTGCCAATATTGTTTATTGGTTTATTTGCTTATGGTGAATTCTGCATTATTGAATCATTGCTTGAGCCCGAGAGTATTCGTATGTGGAAAATATTCGGGGCAGCTTTAAGTGCGATGTTAGTAGGGACATTTGTACTGTCTTTGGGTCTCATCTTTTTTAAAAAGAAGCTGAGTCTATGGCATGCAATTCCTCTTTTTATTCTACATGTTGCTTTTCAATACGGACTATTGGCTTACTCTCGAGATCTTATTCCGTGGAGCATACCGCGATGGATGGTTCAAGGCGATCTTACTCTTTATGTGTTCTCATTCATTATGCCCATTCTTATTTATTGTTTGCTCATCGTTGTACAACACTTTACTTCCGGAGAAAAAAACTATAAAGCATGGAAAAACTTCACGGTAGCGATATTAATACCGCTTTCCTGGTATCTATTTGCACAATTAGTTATGCCTCTATTCAGGAGAAATGGATTGTATGACTTTGGAGAGCATACTGCCGCAATTTTCATTATAGCGGGTACAACTTTCTTTCTTTTCTTCATTATTAGAGCGCTTTTAATACTTATAAGAAAGAAGGGTGAGAAGTGGAAAAAGTATGCATTGATTTGGAAGATTCCTATAGCTCTTCTGTTTCCCATACTTGGCTTGCTGGTGAATCAAGATTTTTTCAAACAAGGATTTAGTTCAAGAAATGAAGGCATATTTGGGGATTTTTCGGATCCATGGTTCTTTATTTTAGCAATACTGAATGGGATTCTTGTTTGTTTGCCTCAAGTTCAAAACAAAATATACAGGTTGATTCTGTTTATAGGAAAGTCTATCACACTGGTATTTACATTCTATTTCTTTATTGTTTTTCTTCCATTCTTACCATTGTCGGTAATAGCAATAATCGCTATTGGTGTTGGATTCTTGATGCTTGCTCCAATAATACTTTTCGTTTTACAAACGCAAAGCCTTGTTCAGGATTTTAAATTTTTGAATGATCATTTTTCCAAGAGTCTATTGAGGGTTTTGATGATCTTGTCTTTTCTTGTTATTCCCACCACTATAACACTAAACTATTCTCATGATCGCAGAACCTTACACAATGCGTTAGATTATGTCTACAGTCCAGATTATTCAAAAGAATATCTCATAGATGAGTCGTCTTTAAAAAAGACTCTCGAGACCGTAAAAGGTCATAAAACGAGAAGAGTTGGTAGTGGAATATCCGAAAATGTAACCCCTTTCTTATCTAGATATTACAATCATATTGTACTCGATAATTTGACACTTTCCAAAACCAAAATTGCCAACCTAGAACATGTCTTTTTTGGTAAAATTATGCCTCAATCATTTCCGGATCGGTTGAGAAATTCTGATGTCGATATTACTAATGTAACCGTTGATTCTAAATATGATCCAGCCAATCAATATTGGACCAGTTGGGTGAATTTTGAAATATCGAATAATACTTCTACCAATAACAAGGAATACGCCACCATTTTCAACATTCCGGAGGGCTGCTGGATCAGTGACTACTATTTGTATGTAGGGGAAAATAAAGAGATGGGCATTTTAGCGGAGAAAAAAACAGCAACTTTTGTTTTTAATCAAATCAGAAACTACAGACAAGATCCAGGTATCGTAAAATACTTGTCTGGTAACAAAATATCCTTCAGAGTATTTCCTTTTGTGCAAAATGAAGTGCGCAAGACAGGTATTCAGTTCACTCATAAAGAGATATTAAAGCTGAACATTGATAAGGAAACAATCCTTTTAGGAGATACGAGTAGATTACTCAGAACCACGCCTTCCTTTGAAATCAAAGATGTCGCAACATACGTTTCCAAAAACGATAAACTCGGATTAAGAAAGACGAAGAGAACACCTTACTTGCATTTTATTTTGGATGTTTCACAGCAAGAAAAGAGCAATTCCGAAGCTTTGATCGAACGATTCTTGAAAAAACCAGGTTGGAACACTGAGGATGCAAGAATTACATATGTCAATACATACATTAAAGAAGAGGCTTTTGACTCAAATAATTTTAGGGAAAGAGCACAAGCGCTCAAAAGTGAAAGTCGGGGGTTTTTCCTTGAAAGGGCTATTGAGAACATATTAGTAGATCAAATACAAAACCCTAGCAATAAGAGACCGATTATAGTTGTTGCTTCAGGAAAGGATTTTGCCGTTCAAAGGGATTTTGCGGATCTTGAACTGGGCTTTCCTGATTTTGACCTTTTCTATCAATTGGATTCAAATGGTACTGCAATAGGACGATCGCTCTATAGCAAACCCAACGATCTTATTTACAAGCCTAGCTTTCATACAAAAGATGTTAGAGTCTGGCCAAAATCCAGTGGAGGAGAGGTGTATCTCAAAGATGATAACTTGCCATCCGTTATTTTGACCAATATGGATGGTGATATTGAAGAATCCATAACCTCTACAGATCATTTCAAAAATGGACTACTCCTCAGAAGTCAGCACTTGGAACAGATGATACATCCAGAGAAAGCTGATGACAATTGGGTGTCAATGTTAAAAGCCAGTTTTCAGAATAACATATTGACTCCCTTGACTTCTTTCATTGTTGTTGAAAATGAGGCGCAAAAGGCTTTCTTAAAGAAAAAGCAAGAGGAAGTTATCAAGGGTAAGAGAACATTAGATCTTAGTGATGATATACAAAATATGTCCGAACCAAGTTCATGGTTGTACATTTTAATTTTTGTAATATTTGTGTTTTTCTATCGAATTAGAATGAAGCGGAAAATAAGCCATGAACATTAAATTTGGTCTTGCTATATTACTTGCGATTTTATTTCAGTCTATCAGTTGTGTATACTGTGGTGTTGAGGGGAAATGGTCGGTTGAATGGTTGGCCCATACCTCAGATTTGATCGTTTATGGAACACCTGAAAGGATAGAAGTTAAAAAAGGTTCTGGTGATACTTGGTTTCATGTTATTGACATTTCAGTAAAAGAAATACTCAAAGGCAAGCTCAAAAAACGCAAAGTCAATATTGTTGTAGACTATCTAGGCGAACAAGGTGCGGATTCTGAATATGAAGTGGGTAAAAACTATTTGTTTTATGCCCAGAGAAGTGATATGCCTCCTGGAAATGTACCTTATGAATTTTGGATTACAAAAAGCTTAGTTGAAAAATCAATTTATCAGGAAAATCAAGAAATCCTGGATGTGTATACATCGGATTTTAAAAAGGTTTACAATTTTATGGTTTTAAGACTTATTACTCGAAAACAGATTTATAAAGAGGTACTTTTTTTGGAGAGCGTGAAGAACGGTAGTATTGTAAGGTCTCTTTCTGATACAGAACCTGATAAATCCGTTTTGAATAGAACAGCTAAACTGATGATACCTGAATATGTGGCTCCCAAAGTGGGGCCTGAGTATGTTTCGGAAAGTAAGCTCCAAAGGAAAATCAAGAAGTTTGTTAAGAGGAACAAAGCGGGTTTTTACTTTTACAATGGGCCAGGATCTACATGGTTGAATGATCATGTGATTGTTTATGAGCAACTTGAGCAAGTCTTGGGTCAAATGAATGCGGTAACTAGAGTTTGTTGCGATAAATGTGTCGCGAAATTTTCAATTTATCCAGGAAGTACGCAAATGCTTGTTGATTTCAAAACTCAAGATGGAGCTTACTTGTATAGGGTGGGCTTTCAAGATGGTTCCGCTAATATGTTCAAGGTTTTTGGTTTTTATTTTCGTCTGTTCAAAGACCGCGACATTATCATTTTTAGATCTTTCGAAAAGGTGATTGAGCCTCAAAAATTTGACTACATTTGGAAGTGTTGCGCTAAAACCTAAATGATGGAAATGCCCAGTGAATTTTGTGTACAGTAGCTTTCTTTTTTAATGTGCGATCTTTACCCGCTTCCTTGACGTTTTTGATCCAGCCTAGTTTTTTAAATAGAAGAATGAAGTACCAGCCAAAGTCAATTTCAAACCACTTTAAACCAAATTTTGCGCTTTGCGGATGTGCATGATGATTGTTGTGGTACCCTTCTCCAAAACTCACAATACCTAAAAACCAATTGTTTTTGCCGCTGACATCAGCTTCCTTGACTTTGAAATGACTGTATCCGTATTTATGTGTCATGTATCCAATAAACCAATGTCCCAGCAATGTTGAGGAAATTCTTACTGCACCACACATGATCATGGCTTCAAAACCGAATAGCAACCAAATGCAAGCATTCAAACCAAGAACATGTAAATACCAAGTTTTATCTAACCAGTTTAACCATGGATCTTTAAGGTCTTCTTCGGGAATGCTAAACGGATCTAAACTTTTGGGTTGATAATGCAGGTGCAGATTCCAAAAATAGTCTGTGATTAGACTATGATGATATTGAAAATACCCAGGGCAATCTTTCCTGTTTTGCCAGTAATCTCTTGTGTAGTGTAGTTTTAACCAGGCCAAGGGACTACCTAGACCAGTTTGTACAAATAAATATGCCGTTAAGTTTCTAAACCATCTTTTACTATTGTAGCTCTTGTGAATAATGCCGCGATGCAATCCAACACTATGTCCTATGCAGACAATAAAGAAGGTCATTGTAAAGCTGATTACACCAAGTTTTAAACTTGCTGCAGACCAAATAAACAAAGCACTCGGTAATAGAAATAGATACAGCCAAATACTCTTTTTCCAGCAAAAAGCGAGTTGATCTTCCATTCGACATTTAGGATTTTTCATATCTTAATTTTACTCTAATGTATTAAATTTTCAATAAATATTGAAAATAATGAATATTTATAATCTGAATAGATCGCTAAATTTGTATGATGCGAGAATTGTTTTTAAATAAATTCAGGGTTTTGACCTATGTACTTTTCTTGCTGATACCATTTATCTATTTTGATTCAACTATAGATCCAGTGCTGTATCCGCGTCAAATGGTTGTATCCATTTGGACACTTTTGATGTTTTGTTTGTTATTCGTGACGAAGAATGAAGGGAAATCAAAGTCCCTACCAGTCAGTGCTTGTCTTTTCGCTGTTTTCTTTGTTTTCAGTGCCTGTTTCGTTTTTTTTAGTTCAAACCTCTCAGAAAGTGTTGCAGTGGTCTCTCGTTATGCCTCTTTCGTTGCGTTATTTATGGTGCTTTATCTGTTGTTAAAGCGAAACCTTATTCAATACAAAGATTTATTCATTAGTGTAAGCCTTTTTCATTTAGCAATACTGATAATGCTTTGTTGGGACATTGCAACACAAATAGAAACTCAGGTT
>JALEGO010000107.1 GCA_022763165.1 Flavobacteriales bacterium | reverse complement strand
GAGCCTTATTGAGCAATCAGACTGGGAATGGTAATATTGCTGTAGGCTCGAACAATCTCCAAAGTATTACAGGCGTGCATGGCAATACAGCTATTGGTTATCAAACCCAAAGAGATAATACATCAGGATCTAATAATTCTACACTTGGCTATTCTGCCTTGATCAACAATGAAACAGGAGATGAAAATGTGGCTGTGGGTATGCAGGCATTGTTTTTTTCTACCAATTCAATTCACAATGTGGCAGTAGGTTATCAATCTTTATACAAAACGTCTGGAACTTCGGAAAATGTGGCTGTGGGATATCGTGCTGGTGAAGACAGAACTGCAGGTGATTTTAATGTTTTGCTCGGGGCAAGAGCGGATTATTATAATCAAACAGGATCCAATAACGTGATCATTGGTAAAGAAGCAGGTCATGGTACAGCTGCACATAATAAGTCTGGATCTGTACTTATTGGTTATCAAGCGGGATACAATGAAACAACTTCGAACAAACTCTATATAGAAAACTCCAATTCTTCTTCACCTTTAATTTATGGTGATTTTTCAAATGATTTTGTCAGAATCAACGACTCTTTACAAATAGGAGACCCTTCGGGTACTGGATATGCGATTCCTTCTTTAGATGGTACTGTTGATCAGGTATTGGCGACTGACGGCTCTGGTTCAGTAGCTTGGACAGATGTCGTAGATTTGCAGACAGCTTGCCCAACAGGGTTTACCGCTGTGACGGCACAAGGAAGGTCCATAGGTTGTATTCAAAATGACGAAGAAGGAACAGCATCTTATCAGAATGCATCTAATGCCTGCTTTGTCAATTATGGAGGTAGACTTCCATCATATGAAGAATGGTATGTTGCACTCAATAATTTGGCCCTAAGTAATGAAACCGATGATTCAGAATTAATGAGCAATGGAGGAGGTAGTGGAGGAATTCCACAATCCTGGCGTGCAGGAAATGGTTCTCTAAATACTGTGTCTGCTGCTACGTTAGGAACAATTGGTGCATTCAGATGTTGGATTGAAAAGTAATCCCTTATTTTTCTCTTTTGAGTTTCTCTTAATCCGTTGGTTTCTTTTCAAAGAGTACTTTTCAAAGAAGCTTCATACTTCAAACGTTATTTTTTAAATCAAACAATAAATTGGCTTATAACTCAGTTATAATAGTATACCAGCCATTCAATTCTCATCATTTCCTTTCGGTCATGTCTACTAATTGGAAATAAACATGAGACTCTTCATCATCACATTCATCTGCTTTTCTTTAAGTGCGCTCAAAGCTCAAGATATTTCACCATTTGTAGTTCATGGAAAATTTAAAATCGAGGATGGATCTATTGATAATGCCAAAATTATTGTGAAGAAGGATGGAGAGCAAGTGAATATAGTCAACAGCGAATCAAAGTTTGAGTTTAAACTTGACATTGGCTATGAATATCACTTGGAGTTTACCAAAGAATCTTATGTTCATAAAACGATTTTCATCAATACAAATTCCCCAGTTGAAAGAGCTAAAGACGCATTTGCTCCATTTGAATTTACTGTTACATTATTTCCACAAAAGAATGATGCGAGCCTTGAGTTTGATCAACCTATCGCTATGGTGAAATATTTCCCAGAATTGGATGATTTCAGTTTTGATACTAACTATGCTATGAGCGCTCAACCAAAAGAAAGCGAGGATGTGGTGCCTATTGCTGATGATCCAATCCCAACACCTCAAAATATTGACAAGTTAGATGGAATGAATTTAAATCCAGTTACTGAAAATTCTTCTGCAGATATCATAGAAAAGAACATAAAGACAGATACGCCTCCAACAGTTGAAGCTCCTCACCCAGGAAATGATAGAATAGTTGAAGACAAGAATGAGGTTCCCAGTAGAGGTCAAAATGATGAAGAAGCCTACCGAAACCATAGAGGCAAAGACTCTACTCACATAATGAATGGAAGAGGTCCGGGCAAAATCAAGAATACAGGTAAAAAGCCTAAACCAAAAGATCACTCTCCCAATGAGCTGGCGAATCAAAATGATTCACCCAACAGAGGCCAAAATGATGAGGAAGCTTTTCGTAATTACCGAGATACATTGGGATCAATGAACAGTGTAGCGCCTAAAACAACCAAGCTTCCGAGATCAAATAAACAATTGAAGCTAAAACCAGATTTTGAAGGTCAAGAAAACCCAGATCTAATTGTTGAAGATATTCAACCTGAAGATGACAAAGGGCCTAATAGAAATTCTAGGGGGCAAAAGGCTTTCCGAAATTTTAGACCTAAGGGATCAAATAAAATAAGCAAAGATCCCTTTAAAGTAGCGCCAACATTCGGTCAAGATTCTAAAACCATTATAGACCCTACAGTTCACTCCGATGATCGCCATAAATTGACTAAAGTTGAAAAGGATTCCAGTTTGATCCAAAGAGCCAATGGAATTCTGGGGGGAGATCAAAAAAGAACAAAAGTGACTCCTATTTTGGGCGAGGACAACGATGGCACTCTAAATAGAGGTAATGCCGCTGAAGTTGCTACCAGAAATGAGGTTGATCCAACACAAAAACCAAGTTCGAAAGCAAAAGGTCAGTTGCAGCATGATCCAAACAACAAAGAATTAGCTCAAAGCATTTTTGGGGCAGATGATCGAACAGACGATACTGTCTTTCCTGGAGCTCTCAATGATGAGGTGTTTTTTGACCGCAAGGAGCAACAATTCGAAGAAAACAATAAGGAAATTTTGATCATCACTATTAATAGAAATGGAAAGGAAACCATCTTTAAGAGAGTAAGAATGAAGTGGGGTGGTGTGTTTTACTTCAAAAATAATATGCCTGAAGGATATCACTCTTGGTCAAAAGGGTCCAACGCTACTATGTGACCCAAAGTCAAAATTCATTTGAAATTTTCATAGAAAAATTACTTTGTGAGTTCATAAGTAGTTTGTTTTAAGCACTGGTTTAAAACAAGAATTATCATACATTTGCGCAAAATTTAAAGCGAATGTCTACAGGATTTTTTGATGTGCCTTATCCGGTGAACGAACCCGTTAAAAGTTATGCTCCAGGTTCTCCTGAAAGAGCTGATATTAAAGCTAAACTTTCTGAAATGGAAAGCAAAGTTGTCGATATACCCATGTATATTGGTAGCGAACTAGTAAGAACTTCTGATATAAAGGATTTGACCCCTCCGCATGATCATCAAAGGGTAGTAGGGAAATACCACAATGGTACTTCTGAACATGCTAAAAAAGCTATAGACGCTGCCTTGGCAGCCAAGTCTGATTGGGAGAACATGGCCTGGGAACAAAGAGCAGCAATTTTTTTAAAAGTTGCAGAGCTAGCGGCTGGTCCATTTAGACAAGAGTTGAACGCATCTACTATGATTGCTCAATCTAAAAATATATTTCAAGCAGAAATTGATGCAGCATGTGAGCTAGTTGACTTTTTCAGGTTCAATGTTCATTTTATGACCGAAGTTTACGCCCAACAACCTGAATCAGCACCAGGGATTTGGAATCGACTGGAATACAGACCGCTTGAAGGATTCATTTTCGCTATTACGCCTTTCAATTTTACTTCAATTTGCGCAAATCTGCCAGCTGTAGCGGCTATGATGGGCAATACAGTTGTATGGAAACCCGCTGACTCTCAAATCTATTCAGCGAATGTTATAATGGAATTGTTCAAGGCCGCTGGTCTTCCTGATGGAGTAATCAATCTTATTTATGGTGATGGACCTGAAATTGGGGATGTTGTTTTCAATCATCCGGATTTTGCAGGCTTGCATTTCACTGGATCCACTGCTGTGTTCAAGCATCTTTGGAAGACTATTGGAGCGAATATTGATAAATACAAATCATACCCCAGAATAGTAGGTGAGACCGGTGGAAAAGATTTTATTGTAGCTCATAAATCCTCAAATGCAAAAGAGGTAGCAACAGCTATTTCCAGAGGAGCATTTGAATTCCAAGGACAGAAATGTTCTGCTGCATCTAGAGCATATATTCCGGACAACTTATGGCCGGAAGTGAAGAAATATGTTCAAGAGGATTTAGCATCTTTTAAAGTGGGTGTGCCAAACGATTTTTCAAATTTCATCAACGCTGTAATCGATGAAAGAGCTTTTGACAAAATCGCATCTTATATTGACAAAGCAAAAGCAGATGGTCAAGAAATCATTGCAGGAGGGACCTATGATAAATCTAAAGGTTACTTCATAGATCCTACAATTATCGTAGCAAACGACCCAAAATACACCACGATGTGTGAAGAAATCTTTGGTCCTGTTTTGACGATATACGTTTATCCAGCTGATGATTTCGATGCGACACTAGATCTAGTGGATTCTAGTTCACCTTATGCACTTACGGGAGCCATTTTTGGAGGTGATCGATATGCGGTTCAACATGCAACGCAAAGATTAAGACATTCTGCTGGTAATTTTTATATCAATGATAAGCCAACGGGTGCAGTTGTCGGTCAACAACCTTTCGGTGGTGGTAGAGCCTCTGGTACCAATGACAAAGCAGGTGCTATGCAAAACTTATTGAGATGGGTTTCACCAAGAACAATCAAAGAAACTTTCGTTCCGCCAAAGGACTATAGATATCCTTTTTTGTCTGAGGCGTAGCAATTTTTCTGGAATCTGATCTGCCTTTGGCTTGCGTTAGGGGTGGAAGCGATATCCTTTTGCAACGAAATGCCGTTCGTATTTCGTCAAACTCAATAACTTCCCTAATGACGTGCCATCCTGAGCCTGACGAAGGATGAGCTGAGTAAGAACAAAAGATAAAGCGTACAGCCCGCCCCATTGGCCTTTAGGCTTTTGGGAACGCCCAAGATATTGATAGGAATAGTAAATCAATAGTGTTCCAAGCCATGTAATGAACATGTCAAGGAGAAGGTATGGTCCATCACTGCCGTGTTGTACTTCACAATCAATTAAGAATTGATAATAAAATGTGAATGGAAATCCAACTTTAAAGTTTACTCTAAACTCTTGTGTCCACAATACTGTGACTACAGAAATCATGATGAAAACGACAGCTGAAATCAACGTTAAGTAAATGAGTTTTTTCATTTTTATTTAAACGTCTTTCGACCTATCTAATAGCAAATAGCAAGTGTCAAGTGTCAAGCATAGAAAACTTGACATTTGCTACTTAGAATACTATTCTTCTATAATCTCATCTCCATCCTCTAGTTCGTCATCTTCTGACCGTATTAGTGGGTCTTCATTATGCTGTGCTGGACTGGGTTTTCCGATGGTTGACCATTGTATGTTTCTGGAGAAGTACATGACTACCGCCAAAACAATAAATAAACCAATGCTTCCCATCAATAGGGAGGAGTCTTCTAATTGTATAATGACAAATACAAAGGAATAGAGCATTGTCAGGATACCTGTTGTGATCAATGTAAGCCTTCCACTTTTGAATATTGCAGCTATATATGATACAATCAAGCCAACAACTGCAATACTAGCAATGAGGTATGCCCAGTTAAAATTGAGCTGTTCAGAAAGTGAAAGTAACAAAGCGTAAAATATACAGAGTGCTAAACCAACCAATATGTATTGAATGGGATGAATTCTTTTTTTGTTCATGATTTCCATGAAAAAGAATGAAAGGAATGTAAGCGCTATGAACATAATAGCGTATTTGGCGGACCTAGTGGATTTTTGATAATGATCCACAGGAATGTATAAATTGAGGCCAAAATCAGCCTGATTTACCTTGTGTGCATTGTTGATCCACTTTTGAGGGAAGTTCCGATTGAGGTTCAAGACCTTCCAATCTGCTGTGAATCCATCTGTTGATATGGACCTCTTATCTGGTAAAAAAGTTCCAAAAAAGCTTGGATTCGGCCATTTAGAATCCAAGTGAACATTGTTGACCTCTCCAATAGGACTGAACTGTAAGCCATCACTACCATTCAATTTTAGTGTTAATTCGAAGGCTCCTTCCTTTAGGCTGTCAAGTGGGAGGTCAACAGATGCTCCAGAATAGTATAGGTCATCATTTTTAAGCCCTGGTCCAAATTCTAGAATTTGATCGTTCCATTCCATCACGATACGCTCTTGAATTCCTTTCATATCAGAAATACCAAGAGAGACATAGGCTTCATCCCAGTATACATCATAGGGAGAAACCTTGAAATCGTCAAAATCGAAAGTTTCAAATTTCCCACTAATGTTTAGGGTAGAAGCATATACAGCCACTTTGTAGATGCCTCTATGTCTTATTTCAGGGCTTAGTGAACCATCAATGTTTAATTCTTCAGGTAGAAAATGTGCCAATTCTTTGGTATAAGAAATTTTTTTGTGTCCATTAATATCTGTTTCCATATAGCTCCTTTTGTAAGGAATGGTAACAATTGGACCAGTGACGATTTGGGAACCACCCCATTTCTCACTGACTTCGCGTTGGGCTTCATACTTGCGACTTTTCCGTTCTCTAATGAGGTCAGTGACCATACTAGTCGGAATCAAAAGTAAGAGGATTAAAATTAGGATTACTAGGGACCTAACAGTGATTGAACTCTTCAACCAGCTGTTGAACTTTTCAAAAGTTGACATGCTTAAAGGCGTTTTATTGTTGACCTAGATGTCCCCTTTCTAGATCCACAAAACATAAATAATTAATTAATAAAACTTAGTTCGTTAATGCTTATGTTCAAAGAACGGCTTTATTTTTATTATGTTGCAGTTCAGTATGTTAAAGGATGTTAAAGGCTGTCTGCTGACCAGAATTGGAAAATTACTTTCAATTGATCTTGTTGAAATGGAAATCTTTGATGTATTTCAACAAAGTTGCTGTCTTTTGACGCTCCCCAGGTGATTGTACCCATATCAATTTTATCGGTATTATTTGAAACCTTATGGTCCCATACTCTGAGCGTGTTTGCAGCTTTGCCCATAGGATCTTGATCGAATTCAAAATAGTAATTCTTGATGCCATGGCTACTGAAGGCAGTTTTCAATTCATTTGAAAATGATTCCGCTATGATCAAATAGTCTTCGAATTCATCATCAACGGTTCCAAATCCTCCCATAAAGTGCTGATCCAAATTTATGGCCAAGTTTTTCAGAGCTCTTTGGATTTTGGAATTGAGCGCCTTGTGAGAAGGCAATCTGGATTGAAGTTCTTGATGAGCCCATAATTTATCAGGATTCTTTTGATTTTTAGAGCAGCTAACCAATAAAATTCCGATGAAAATGGTTAATAAATATTTGCGCATATCAAATTTTTTGAGGCCTCGAAATAACGCTAAAAAAGTTGGTTTATCTGAACTCAGGGGGTATACAAAACTACTCCCCTAGAAATGTTAGTGGTAGTTTTTTCGAAGTTACTTAAGAACGTTGTGAAGATTCTGAAACGAGTCCAGACTGATGTCATTTCTCTTAGAGGTAGTTAGGAATTGGATTTACTTTTACAAATCGCTTCAAATTCCTGGAGTTCTGACGCTAGATCTGGAAATTGTGGTAGAAGAAAATCTACTGTGATTTTCATAAAGGACCCTTTAAATTCTGTTGGTTTTGATACCAATGCGATTTCATCTCTGGTACTCTTGAGATAATTGATTTCTGGATTCTTTTCAATTTCTTGCTTGAGATGGATCAATAAGTCCGTTTTTACTTGATCAAATTTCATTTAGTACAATTCATACTTGCAAAACCTACACTCTAATGGTCCATTGAATAATTCTATTCTTTTGCTTGTTTTTAAGCCGACTTTTTTCAAAGCTTGCATGTTGGAGCTTATGATCCAAGCGGTGGAACCCTTGTAGTGGTTCTTTAACCTGTCCCCAATGGATTTGTAGAACCTATCAATTTCATCCTCTTTCATGCGTTCCCCATAAGGTGGATTCATTACGATGAGGCTGCCTTCATTTTGTAATTTGCTTTTGAAAAAATCAGCAACTTCAACCTTAATTTTTCCTTGCGTAAAATCTTGATCAAGATTTTGGCGTGCCTTTCTTATTTGAGAATAATCGCGATCCGAAGCATAAACGGAGTGCTCGGAGGAGGATATAGCTTCCTTTGCTTCTTGAACCAAATCTTGCCACAAGGATTTGTCAAAATTGTTCCATTTTTTGAAGCCATAGTATTCTCTAAATAAGCCAGGGGCAATATTGTTTTGGATCAAATGAGCTTCAATGCCCAAGGTTCCAGCGCCACACATGGGATCTACAAAATCACTTTTCCCATCCCATTCTGTTAACAATATCATTCCAGCTGCTAAAACCTCGTTCAGCGCTGCAAACCCTGACGATTTCTTATAACCTCTGCGGTGCAATGAGTCGCCAGAGCTATCCAGACTGACACTGACAAGCTGTTCAGCGATATGTACATGAATTCTAATGTCTGGAGCCTGTAGATCAATTGTAGGCCTTTTGCGAAACAGCCGACTGAAACGATCTACAATGGCATCTTTAGTTTTTAGTTTTATGAATTGCGAGTGATTAAAGGTTTTCGAAAATACTGTGCTATCAATGGCCAGTGTTTGCTGAACATCAAAATATTCTTCCCACTTGATTTGATTCACCTGCTCATACAACTCTCGCTCTGATCTCGCCTTAAAGTTTGCGATAGGAATTAAAACTCGAAGTGCCGTTCTTGAATGTAAATTGATCTTATATATGCTTTTAAGATCTGATTTGAATTGCACATTCCGATTACCTGGCTTGATATCAGTTGCACCACACTCTTTTAACTCAGAAGCCAAAATGTTTTCCAAGCCCTTCATAGTTTTTGCTACAGCAGGGAATTGATTCTTGAACATGTTGCAATAATAGTCAATTTGTGCACGCAATTCATTCCAACAATTTGAATTCGATGCTTACTTCTTTTTCTTTTTGGGATTTATATCACTATCAACATGTTCAATTTTACTAGCGATTTTTGTCTTCTTTTTATATGGTTTTTTAATGTAGTACATAAATTGTAATTCCAGGACAAACTCCATATTAACCCTTGGGTCTGCGGGGTTCATAATCTCATCAAATTGCGAATAATCCATTCGATCATAGAAATGCGTTTTTGATTTTCTGGCATCTTTTCTTCGGTAATTGGAGTTGTAATACCAGTTTGTTACGCTGGATGATTCATATGCTTCGTATGACTTGTATAACTTATAGGGTTGAATGCT
>JALEGO010000019.1 GCA_022763165.1 Flavobacteriales bacterium | reverse complement strand
CAGGAAGTACGGATATCAGAATACCTATTGCATAAACCCACGTGCTCTTTGAACTTGAAGAAATAGCTCTGCAAATCGCAGTTGCAGCCACACCATGAAAAATAATGCTAGCCATTATCTATTTTCGTTTTGACGTAGGACAAAATTTGCCCATATTCTTGAGGCTTGAACCATGTAACATCCTCTTCTTTTCGAAACCATGTCATTTGCCTTTTGGCAAATCTTCTTGTATTTCTTTTGATAAGCTCTAAGGCTTCCGACTTGCTTATTTTACCATCGAAGCAATCGAAAAATTCTTTATAACCGACTGTATTGAGTGCGTTGTATTTCCGCCATGGAATTGCTGCTCTAACCTCATTTTCTAAACCCATGTCTACCATTTGATCTACTCTTCGGTTTATTCTATCATATAGCGCTGATCGTTCAATGTTTAAACCAATCTTAATAATGTTAAAATCACGTTCCTTTTTTTTATTGGATCTAAATTTAGAAAAAGGCTTACCTGTATGAATGCAAACAGCAATTGCCCTTATAAGTCTTTGAGGATTGTTAATGTCAACTTCTTTGAAGTAGTGAGGGTCTTTTTCTCTTAGCTCTTCTTGCAAGGAAATAAGCCCTTCTTTTTGGAATCTGATTTCCAAAGATTTCACAATCTCTTTTGGTATGTCCGGAAACTCATCTAGACCCAAGCACAAACTTTTGATATACAGACCGCTTCCGCCTACAGCGACTGCATTTTGATGGTCTTTAAAGTAAGTATTCAAAAATGTTATTGCTTGTTCTTCATAATCACCTACAGAGTAATCTTGATCCAGTTCTAAAAATGAAATGAAGTGATGTTTGACTTCAGCTAATTCTTGTTCATTTGGTTGTGCTGTTCCAATGGGAATATTTTTATAGAATTGTCTGGAGTCGGCAGAAATGATTTCTGCATTTAAAGCTTTGGCCAGTTTTATGGAACAATCCGTCTTCCCAACGGCTGTAGGCCCCAGAATAACGACTAAATTGCCCTTCAAATTAAAAATTCATCATCTGATTCTTCAAGGCCCTCAATACCTTCAAAAGGGTCATTCATTTTGTCGGCCTTTCCTTTGTTCTTAAGCAGGTATTGATCATCTGCAGGATCGATAGGAATCTCTTTTGAATACTGATTTGGAGACTCTCCATATGAGGTTGTAATACGTGGTTCTATTTCTTCAGATGCATCATTTATTGAGATGATTTCAACAAAAAAGCACCACATCAAGAGAAAGTCAAATACATAGATGAGTTTCTGTCCGATTGTTTCAACTTTATCCTTTAAAAGAACTTGATCCATTTCAAGACTTGAACTGCCATCATCAAAGTCCATTTTCATCAAAGGAATTTCTTGCCCTTTATCCCAGTTGTCATTACTCAAATAGAATGATGCCATATGTCCTTTGTCAAAGCTGTAGGCCTCTTGAATGATATTATGTAGATCTTTGAAACTACTTTCTGAAGATAATTCGATGTCTCGGAAAACATCGTCTTCATAATCAATTAGTACTCTTATTTTTATAATTGAACTCATACATTAAGCTTTGAACAAACCATATTTCAAGATACAATAGATTGCTCTAAATCCGTCTTTCCAATTGATTTTTTTGCCTTCTTCATATGTTCTACCATAGTAAGATATACCAACCTCGTAAATTCTAATTTTTGGAATACGACTTAACTTGGCTGTTACTTCTGGTTCAAAGCCAAAGCGGTTTTCCTTTAGACTAAGGGATTGAATTATTTCCCTCTTAAAGGCTTTGTAACAAGTTTCCATATCCGTAAGGTTCAAATTGGTAAACATATTACTTAGAAAGGTTAAAATCTTATTGCCGATGGAATGCCAAAAGAACAAAATTCTATGAGGGTTTCCTCCCATAAAACGAGAACCGTATACGACATCAGCGTTTCCTTCCAAAAGGGGTTTTAACACATCTTTATACTCTCTTGGGTCGTACTCGAGATCAGCATCTTGGATGATTACATAATCTCCGGTGGCCTCCTTAATTCCTCGATGTAGAGCTGCTCCTTTGCCCATATTTTTGGGTTGAGAAAACAATTGAATTTTCATATCAGGGTTTGAATTGATATACTCTTCAATCACACCGACTGTGTTGTCAGAAGAGCAGTCATTTACAATTAACAATTCCATCTCAATCCCTTCAATTGATATAGCCTTGATCTTATTTAAGATCAAATGAATTGTGGGTTCTTCATTGTATGCAGGTATAACAATTGATAACTTTTTCATCTAAAATTCTTTTAAAGGAACGTAACCCCCTTTTTAATAACAGAGGGCAATATTAAAGAATGCATTTTTATTATTTTTCTTTGAGTAGGTTTTTTTATGTAATTCTTTATCCTCCAGTATCAGTTTAGGGCTTGGGCTGAAAATTTTCAAGCATATATTTCATTGCAGCATCTTTATCATTTGGGATATGCCCCTCCAAAATTGCCTCTTTTATGCTTTTTTTTATGTCTCCAACTTGCTTACATGGTTTTAGATTGAATGTTTGCATTATCATTTCGCCAGTGACTGGAGGCTGAAAATTTCTAATTTGATCACGGGATTCCACATCGTGAAGTTTTTGCTCTACGACATCAAAATTTTTCAAGTATTTCTGAACTTTTAGTTCATTCTTTGAAGTTATGTCTGCTCTGCAGAGCGTGAGTAGATCCTCAAGATCTTCTCCAGCATCAAAAAGGAGTCGCCTTAGAGCCGAGTCGCTTATTTCTTCTTTTGCCAAAGCTATTGGTCTTAGATGCAGTCTGACCAGCTTTTGCACATACTTCATTTTCTCATCTAAGGGCAATTTCAGTCGCTTAAAGATTCTTGGTACCAT
>JALEGO010000018.1 GCA_022763165.1 Flavobacteriales bacterium | reverse complement strand
GTTAAATAATGATAAATTGAGTCATTGTCAGTCATACTAATTTCTTCGAGGTACTTAAAATAATCGTAGTTTGAACTACACTGAAAAAGTGTATCTAAACAGTTAGTACAATTAGAGGCTATGCTTTTGTAAATACATTTGTTAAGTACTTCACTATTAGGTTTGTAATCATTTAATATTAGTCTAAGTACATTTACGGCATTATTATCACAGGCAATATAAATAGGTATATCATTATTAGAATCATAAGTTTGCAAACCTCTTTCTATTTGTTTTGAACTATAGTTAAACTCCTTACTTTCCTTTATCTCATGCGCTTCCCCAGTCATCTCATAGTTTTCTTCGCCATCTAAGGAACTAAAAACTGATTCTAGAAAACTATCCCAACTATTATACTTAATCACCTTTCCTGTAGCATCCAAGCCCTTTAATAAATTATATGATTCAACATTATCACATGCAATAGCTACACCCAAAAGATTTTTCCCATTATATTCACCGAAAGTAACTTCTGTGTGTCCACTATAACCAGCATCATAAAATAGAGCAATATTTTCTTTATCACCATTCTTAATTAAATCGATCAAAGCTTCTTGAGTATTTGGTATTTCTAGTATTTCTAACTTTTTTTTAGAATACTCAATGAAAGCATTATCAATTTTGTTTGAGAAATTTTGTGTTGTGGTTATAAGCACCATTTCTTTTTTTAAATACTCGTTGTAAACCAATAAACTAGTTGGTGTTGTTAGCAAGTCATTAAAAGTATTTTTAACAGCTTCGTTTAAAGTATTTAATTCTGTAATAGTGTAAAGGCTCTCTCTTTCTTTCAAAAGTTTTAAATAGTTATTTAACCCTGTTACATCATTTAAATCAGCATTTTGCATAAACCTCTTTTCAAGCTTTATAGCATTTTCAAGTTTCAATGCTTGTAACCAATCATATTTGTCAAACTGTTGTATGAAAAATCTACTGTGAATTCTATCATAGTAAGATTTATGCAGGTGATGGTGCGCAATGTTTCGCGCTAATTCTTTTTCTATTCGTTGTTGATTTCCAACACCTATATATAATTTAACATCTCTTATTTGCTGAATTAATGTATTGACCTCATTAAAGTCTTTATAATTTATGTCAACATTAACATTAGGTAGATAAGTATTAGCTCGATTTACTTGAAATTTTAGTTTTGCTAAGTCTTTGAAATGATCTTTTATATCAGATATTTCTTCATCACCTTTTTCTCCAGTTAGGGTGAAATGATGGATAGCTTTGGCTAATGAAATTTCAAAACCTTGTTCATAAGCTTGATCTGAATTATATATCTGCCCTAGCAGATAGTTTGCATTGGCAACTCTTTTCGTAGCATAGTTTCCATCATGAATTTTCAACAAATGATGGTGGCTTTTTTTATAATTCTGTGTAACTATTTCTCCATAGTAATATAAAACGCCAAGGTCATGATTACATTCCAAGTTGCCATACTTTGCACAATCTTCTAGAAGTGAAATGAATTTGTTGGAATCTTTAGTAACACCTTGGCCGTTTTTATACATAAAAGCTAAACGGTGTGTTGCTAAATCATCACCCATTTCTGAGGCCTTTGAATAAGTCTTAACAGCTTTCTTCAAATTTGTTTCCACATTCACTCCTTTCCTGTAAGCATCGCCAAGCAACATTAAGTAGTATGAACTTTCTTTTGCCCTTTTCTTCAAATCTTTGAAAACTAATAAACCAACCTCAGGATCTTCATCATAGCCAATACTTTTTTCGGAGAACAGATTATTTTGAGCGAAACATTGTAGATTATTAAAAAAAATTGCTGTAATAAGTATAAAATATTTCACTTGTATTTGTTTAAAATGTTCCAATTGTAAATATAGTTATAACTAAACTCCATGTACTATTTTAATTATTTTATATCCTTCACGATTCTACATTCATTATCAAAAAACATAGCAATATGGTACCATTTGGTTTTCATCAATTCAAAAAATCACTCAAATAAATAAAATAACATTCACATTACAATAGCTTTTTCCACATTAATAGCGTTTAGCCCAAGTGATGAAGTACATTTGCATTTTTTTAAATAATTGTTAAACAGTTAAGCACAAATGCAGCATTTGTTATCCAATAGGATATTGAATATGGAGGAATCGGCAACTTTGGCAATGGCAGCCAAAAGCCGCGAGTTGAAAGCCACAGGCATCGATGTAATTGCCCTTAGTTTAGGCGAACCCGATTTTGATACGCCGGCACATATTAGGGAGGCCGCTAAAAAAGCCATTGATGAGCATTACAGCCATTACACCCCAGTACCGGGCTATGCCGATTTGCGCGAAGCTATCAGCAATAAATTTAAAAGGGATAATAAGTTGGATTATAGCCCCAACCAAATTGTAGCATCAACGGGCGCAAAGCAAACTTTAGCTAACCTAATGATGTGTTTGGTTAACGAAGGCGATGAGGTGATTTTACCGATTCCTTACTGGGTAAGTTACCAAGCGCAGATTGAGT
>JALEGO010000106.1 GCA_022763165.1 Flavobacteriales bacterium | reverse complement strand
TGGCCATCAAAGCTTCAATTTGACCTGGTCGATCCTCTAAGTTCTCAAATGCTCTTGCTGATTCCAGGGCAATAGACTTGCAGGTTCCTTTATCTTCTATAGCATCATAATAGCAAGTCCAAGCACGCATTAGATTGATCAATGCCATTTTATGATTTAAGGAGTTATGAGTAGAGTCAATTGTCTTTTCCAAGCTATCCAAAATAGCATGACCCGCAGCATAATCTTTTGTAATGAGTTGACTAAACCGTTGCCATTCGCTTTCAAACAATATTGATGAGGTTGTCTGACTTTTGGAATTATTTGAAAAACAAATAATCATGAAAAGAAGCAGAATGAAAGTCTTAACTATGACACTGTGATTTGACATTATTCTATATGCCAAATGTAAATGTTTTGTGCACGAATTCTTGAAATAATCGAAGGAAATTGGCATTTGCTGCCAGTTTGAAATTCTTAATTAGCATGACATTTTAGATCAAATTCTAAAATTTGGTACACTACCTCATTTCACTAAGAACGGGGTTCATTCGATCATATCTGCAAAGTAGGAGTATTGTCGTTATTGGGTAAAAACATTCTTCACGCAAGTGTTATCGTCAACATCAGTTACAATTACAGTATAGAGCTTGTTTCTTACGAGTTGATCCAGATTTTTTAGCACCACACTTTTACGCTGATTCGTAAGGGTATAGTCATATACATAACTGTAAAACGGATCTACAATTTGAATTTGTTTTAATTCTTTCGTTATTTGCGAGTGACCATCGGTAAAGTCTTTGATAGTTAACATATCATCTAATGGAACCGGGAATAAGCTGACAGAACACGCATTCTCCTGATCAATACAATTTACTGTGCTAACAGGAAATGTAATTTCATAATCGGAACAATTATCATAAGATAGTTCCACCCTCAGTTTATTGATATTGCCGCTTAAACTTGTTGGAATCGTAACACTATTATTCGAAATAATTAGATTGTAATTAACGCTATTTCCTTCATCTAGTAAATAGGCCTTTTCTATTGATATACCTGAGTTTACTCCAATTTTTAAAACTGTAGGTTCATTATCGCATAAGAGTATTGTTTTTAAATCATAGGTGCCATAGACTTCGTAAGATTGATTGTTGGCGAAAACAGTGAAAACAGGTAGATCACAATTGTCTTTTGTGAGCCCAAAGTATGAAGATGACATGCATTCTGAGTTATAAATTAGAGAATGATAAGTAACATTACCTGTTAGATTTATAGTATTACTTTGATCAGAATACGTTACTGTGGGATTACGATAAACAGTTGTGGTTTCGTAGTTGTAAAGTTCAGAAGTGCCTTCTTTCATTACATGTGTTATAGTGTGTTCTCCCAAGAAGACATTTTGTAATTCGTTTTCTAAAGTGGTATCAACTGCAGTTTGATTAAATTTTGTATGCATGAAATCAGCACAATTTGTTCCAATAAAATTGACTTGAATTTCCCCAAGATAGGTGCCAGCAGCGTACATATGAAACCAAAATGCTGCTGCGTTTCCATTGTCTTTGTTAAGGATGAATTGATTGTCTGTTCTCGAATTGTCAAGATTATAGCCTACAAAATTGTCCTGTGCATTGTTGTAATGTCTGTAATAGAAAAAGGGGATTTCCCTATCATGTGCAAATGACAAATCCATTTGAGAGTCGCAGCTATGAGTTTTTTCAGCTACTGAGATGTTATGCTGCGTGTTAAAGTCAACATTTACATTGAACTCGTAATCAATGTAATAGTTGGTTCCAGACTTATTTTGAATCGGTAATGAAGTAATGGGTATATTATTTAAGTAAACATTATCAAGGAGGCTTAGGTATTTAATACCAACTTCATTTATGTGATCGAAGTTATAAGTCACTTCGTTGATTTTGAAAAACTGCTTTGCAGAAATCGTTCGAAGGAAGAGACTGGCAGAAATAGTATGGTTATCAACTGGAACTAGAACTTTGTCGTTTGAAAAGAACTTTTCAGTGCAATCTCCATCATCACACATGTCAAGTTTCCAGTAGTGTTCTACTCCTGGGTAATAAATATGAGTGCTTAACTGAAGGTATTTTACGTTGTCAATAACAACCGTTTCGGAATCAATTGGAACTGGGGTGATCGCAAAATCATTAAACCCGAACTTATCATTGAGAAGGTAGTCCTTGTCTTTGATAATTGAGTGCATCTTAAAAATTTGATGAGCTGTGAAGGAGTTACTTAAGCAACCATATTGCATGTAATTGTTGGAACCTCCGGTTCCACACCAATCTTTGGGGTTATAGCTCCCATATGGTCGGGTATCATGATGAAGTCCAAACAAATGTCCCATTTCGTGAATGACATTCTGACTAATTCCATCCCAACCATCTAAAACACCAGGGTCCTGCAGATACTCATAATATGAACCATAGACAATTACACCATCTCCCTCGCCATATCCTTCTGCAACACCAGAAGGCATTTCCTGATTGCTTATGGTGAACCAATCCCCGTATCTCTCTAAAAAGAATATGTTCACTACGTTCTCCTTTTCAAAGCCATTCATCCTGTCAGAACTGTAGAATTGAGGTCGACCAAAACCTAGATTGATTTCACCTGGATTTTTTAATCTTGCCCATTCCGTAGCCGATTCCCAATAGTAAATTCCATCCTGATCCGGATCGTCTGTATCATTGAGCTGGGCTTGGATTTGAATCTTTATTTTTGGTCGTAAATTCTTTCCCAATTCTCCAATTGGAAGGTTGTCAACCTCGTTTTTGCTCAATAAGTAGTTTACGTTATTCACAATATTCTGGACGAAAATGTCTCCTTCGGTTTCATCGAAGTTTTTCTCGCCATTTTCATCTCTGATAAAATGGAAGTTTACATAAATCGTTTTTTCTATTGTTTTGATGTATTCTTCTCCGTCAAATGCACCTCCAAATGTTTCATGGCATGTTTGAGCTGTTGTTATAAATGGAAAAAAGAAGAGTAGAATAATTGTTTTTTTCATGATCCAAGACTTTGAAATATTCAATTGTCTTGCGAAGCTAGCTGTTAACGCTGATTTCTTAAAGTAGGTTTACTTTAAGAGTACATTTAGCTTTATGAATCAATCGTTCTATTTTATAGAGTGCATTTAGCCATTAAATGCTGGCATTTTCATGGGGCCATTGGATTAAAATATGAGAAAACACCTAATCTTGATTTGTGTTGGCATGTATGCCTTTCCCGGGGATTGGTATCTGTTCAGATTTAACTCTTCGATACTTTTACAATATCAACAGTTTCCGCTTTTCCTTTGAGTGGCACAGAACCTACCTCCTGAAAAGTGAATGAGTCGTTTTGATCAATCTTGGATCTTAATTCATCAGAAATGAGCAGCTCAGCTTTATATTCATTGCACTTGCTTTGTATTCTAGCGGTGGTATTCATAGTGTCCCCATGAT
>JALEGO010000105.1 GCA_022763165.1 Flavobacteriales bacterium | reverse complement strand
TCAGCAGATAAGCGAAACAGGATTTTTTCATAGTTTCGCATTGCATCAAGCGTTGCACCTGAAGGTTGTGGTTCTGCTGCCTCAGCGACACGAACATCTTCCATCAGTTTTTGTTCATCTCGCACAAGAAACCAGCTAGGCTTGCCGTCAAAATCGATAAGTAAGAAGCTACCATCAGCATCCAAAAGATAGTATTCGACGATATTTTTTTGTTTAAGCAGTTTTTTAAAGAAATTGATAAACACAGGATCTTCAAGATACTCAAGAGAAGGGGCTTTTGTGCTTCGAGTTAGGTTTTCGATAATTATGTCGGAGAGGTCTTCAAAGTATTTTTGTTGCATGTCGTTAATTGAGAGAGAAACACGCTGTTCCAAATCTTGAGAACTTTTCTCGATATACTTATTAATGATTTCGTTATTAAATGCAGAGATTACGTCATTGTCGTTAGCCTTACCGGTCAGAAGGATTTTATTGATATTTTTAGCGGTAACCTGCTTGCACAGATCCAAGCCCAGTAAATCAGGCATAACCTGATCGGCAACAATAACTGAGATTTCATTAAATCGGTTAGGGTCATAAACATGTTTGTAAATGGACTCCACATCAATTTCGATATTTCTTCGGCCAGTATCGCTTTCATCACGATGAAAAATACACTTTTCGATAAACGAGTGAGGTTTATAGACATCGTTGATAAAGTGCAAGGCCTCATTGGGATTACTAAACAACATGCAGCTCACTTCGCTTCCGAGATTAAGTTTAGTTGCATTGATAAACGAGGGATCGTCATCAATCAAGGCAACGGTTGTAGGATGGGAGCATACAGGTAAATGTTGTTTTTCAGTTTTAGACATATTGGTAATCCTGCTAATCAGGTTATGCGTTACAGCGTTAATTAAGAGTATAGCATGAACCGTAATCCACTTAGTTAGGGAGTGTTTTCATGTGTTTAGGTAAGCGATTTCCTTAAATTTTGCGGAGAGAAGGCATTTACTAGTTAGGGATGGGGTATTAGATGTGCAGAGTGTACAAAATGGTTTTTTAATATCTCCTGTAAAATTAACCCTTTAGTCCAGGAGTAGGTAAACAGAAAAAATATTTACTCGTTCTGTAAAGCTTGTATAATCTGCAACTACTATAGTGATTAAATTTCTTGAAAAAGGAGTTTTGAGTGAATACCTTGCCTGTTGATCAAGTTGATTTGGATCAACAAGATAATAGTCTTGTTATGCCGAAGGGCCCATTGACGGCTTTTCTCAAGAATTGGGATGATGAATACGAGAAAAGTGTTATAAACATAGATTTGTTTAACCCAGGTTTGGTAAGTCAGTTGAGCGAGTTTCAAAAGCAATATTTTGTTAAAGTTTTCTATCATTCAAGAGGTCACTTTAGTGATTTACTATGGTACTTAGGGAATTTTGCGCCTGATAAAGAAGCTAAAGATATAATTCTTCATAATATCTCTGAAGAGTTTAATGGTGACTATCAATCTCACGAACAGCTATACCTAGATTACGCACGGTCAGTTGGTGTTGATTTAAAAAATGAATTTTTAGAGAATACGTATTACACAAGAGAAATGTATGAATTTAATCGTAGTCACCTTGAGTGGGCTTCACAACATGACTGGGACCATTGCTTTTCTGCATTTTCAGCTTATGAGAGGCTAGATGCTATAGACTATACTTTCTTATCAAGTATTCAGTCTGAAGAGCACGTTTTTTTCAAGATACATAGAAAGGCAAAGCACTTTGAAAAAACTTGTGGTGTTCTTGAGCGCATTTGGGAGCGAAATAGCCAAGCTGTTGAGAAAGCTTTCTCATTTATTGCAAAAAAGCAAGCTGCTATGTGGATCGATTTATCTGATTCCGTATTTTCTTGTGAAAAATAAAGCTGACTAAAGATTGAAAAATATATTTACTAAAATTATTTATTATTTTCGAAAAGAGATAGAAGGTAATGAAAAGTTAGTACGTATCTTTGGAATACTCTTTTTTATAAATTATCCAGTTTATTATATTGTTTGGACTTATGGGGCAAAGCAGTCATACGAAAATTTTTGGCTCCGTATGTTTGCGAGTTTGTTATGTATTCCTCTAATCTATATCAACTACTGGCCAGAGCCTCTGAAGCTTTTACGTTCATATTACTGGAGCTTTGTGGTGACATTTTGCCTTCCATTCTTTTTCTCATATATGACACTTCGAAACGATATATCAATTGTGTGGTTGCTCAACTTGATGTTAGCAATATTCTTATCTTTGATTCTTCTAGATTTAAGTAGTTGGTTAATTTCAATGTTTATAGGTTTTATTGGGGCTTATGTCGGTTATGTTTTTTTGGCTGGTATAGATTTGATTTATAAACCAGGAACTTTGGATCTTACATCAGGACTAGCAACATTTATAGCTGCCATTGGTGTGGCAGGTATACTGCTTTATTACAAGGAGAAAAGTGAAAAAGAAAAAATGATGATTGTGCGTTCTATCAGCGATAATATAGCTCATGAACTCAGAACACCGTTGGCGTCAATTAAAATGAGTGTTTCAGGTATCAAAAATTATTTGCCTAAACTCATAAACTCTCATCAAAAAGCCACTGAATCTAATTTGTCTGTTGATCATATTACTAACTCGCAGATAAAGGGCCTTGTTAATTCTGTGGAATATATCCAGACGGAGATTAACTTTGCTAACACATTCATAACAATGTTGCTGACAAAAGCTGCCCACCCTGCCGTTGGAAATGCAGAGCATGAGGCGTGTAACATCTCCGATTGTGTAGACAAAGCATTAGAGCGTTACCCGTTTCATGAGGGGCAGCGGTCTTTGGTAGAGTGGTCCTCCAATCAGAGCTTTGAATTTGCTGGTAGCGAAATATTGACGATTCACGTGCTGTTCAATTTAATGAAAAACTCTCTTCATTACATTTCTAGCAAAGCAGAAGGGAAGATTAAGATTTCAGTAGAGCTTGGCGAAAACTATAACTTGCTGCATTTCTATGATAATGGCTCGGGTATTTCCCAGGAAGATCGGCATCGGATTTTTGATAATTTCTATTCTAAAACTGTTTATGGCACAGGAGTGGGGTTGTCATTTTGCAAAACCGTAATGCAGTTCTTTAATGGGGATATTACTGTGGAATCTATTGTGGGAGAGTACACTGAGTTTACTCTTAAGTTTCCTTGCCTTTAGTTATTCGGCGTCGATATGCTAGGGTTTTCTATGTTAGAGTCAACTAACTATTAGTGAAAAAAATCTTGGATATAATCATTTTTGATTCATGGAAAAGTATTTCTCAGGTGCTATATTTGAAGATATATTTTTAGGATTGCCAAATGCCAAGTACTAACTTTCATCAAATTTTCTCAACACCAATTATGGTGCAATCTCATGAGGGCGATGAAAAATTGCATGATGCGTTGATTAAAACCATAAAAGATCTTGAAAAAGCTCATACTTCGTCAGATCTTCATAGGTCTCATGTTGGAGGTTTTTATACTCCAGGAGATCTTTTTGAAAAGTCTCTCCCTGGAATAGGTGAGATCAAAGCAATTATATTTGAGAACGTAAAAACTTACATAAATCAAGTTAGAGAAACGGGGTGCGGAAGAAAACAAATAATTCCAGATCATCAGATACGGTTAAATGGTTGGGCAGCTCTGACAAGAAAAGGTAATTATCAAGCGCCACATGTTCATGCAGGATCAAATATATCTGGCATTTATTATCTTCAAGTGCCATCTGTTCCAGAACCTCAGGGCAATATTGATTTATTAAACCCAGTAATATTACAAGAAATGACCTTCATACCAGGTGGGGCAACTACTCATTGTCGTATTGTGCCAAGTCCAGGGATGTTGTTAATATTTCCTGCTTACTTGCAGCATATTGTTCATCCTTTTGAGAATGATGAAGAACGAATAATTATTGTATTTAATGCGAGAGTATATGGCGATGGTAGATAAAATGACCTCTAGTCCAATAGCATGTAATGAAGGGTTTGTTTTCGTTGCTACGAGAAATCCTTCTTATGTTCTCCTGGCTGAATCATCAGCAAGATCGTTAAGAGAGATTATTCCTGATGCAAATATAACATTATTTACAAATGTGTTGCAGATTCCTAAAGAGTTATCTAAAACATTTACAGACATTGAGATAATTCAATCAAAAAAACTAACCAATATTGATTGGGCAAATGGTCTTGTTGATAAAGTCCGAGCCATTTCCATGTCAAAATATAAAAAAACAGTATTCATCGATGCAGATACATTGGTGAAAAGTAAAGAAATTAATACGCTTTTTGAATTATTAAACGAATATGATTTTCTACTTACAGAGTGTGCTGAAGACGCGAGTCGCTCTAGAAGATTTTTTCATGAAACTTTGTATAGTACCGGCATGTTAGCTTATAAAAAAACCGATAACGTCGATAAGTTTATGAATGACTGGTTGGAGATAACTTTAAAAAATGTAGGATATGTTAATTCAAGGAATTACGCTCACTGCCAAGATTTAGATCACCTAAAAGAAGAAGATAAAATTTTTATGCTACTTACTGATCAATATAGCTTTGCACAACTATTATCATCCAATAGAAATGTATTTGACTTAAACATTAAGATATTGGATGAGAGGTGGAATTTTCGAGGAGATGGGATGAGGTGTCCTCCAGATGATTTGGTTATTGATCATCAGCTAAGATTAAAATATCAAAAACCAAACTAGTAAAATATCTAAAAATATTGCCTATAATAGTTCCAGCTTTTACTGTCATAACAATGCTACTTGATGAGATCTCTAGTGTTTTCTCTGTCAAAGCGGAAGATCCATTGTGTTGATAATGTTTACATAAAGAATATACCATATTAAATACAATTCAATGATTGAAGCTAATATTGGGCGTAGGTGATTGAGTTTTTCTAGTATTAGCAGGGCCTATTTTTATTTGAGCGCTTTTTACATGAGATTTTAAAACTCTAGAAATACTCGCAATCAAGGAGTATATTCATGAGGATTAGCTGAGACTGTCAAGGAGGGGATGATATGGTCTTTGGTTTGCTTTCAAAATCCTTCAACCGTTTTGGTAATGTGGTCAAGGTGGCCGTGGTTGGCTATTTTTATATTTTTTCAGGTGGGCTTCTTGCAAGAGGTGAGGTGCAAGTTGCACAGCCGCTTGCTGACGTAATATCAGAAGGAGGTGT
>JALEGO010000017.1 GCA_022763165.1 Flavobacteriales bacterium | reverse complement strand
TAGGATTTTACTGATTTATTAAGGTCTATCGTGTCACGTTTATTCCAGAAATTAACGAAAACATCGTGAACAATTTCTTTGGACGAATCGAGGTCTTTGACATATTTGTAGGCAAATGAAACCAAGGGTTTGAAGTAATCCTTAAACAATCCTTCAAAGGATTTGATATCCAGATTTTTAACTGCAATATTGATCTCTTTTCCTTCCAACTGAGTCTAGTTGGAAACTAAAATAAAGAATTAAACCGCTTTGTTGTTAAAATGGATCTGCTATAAGATTGATATCATTATTTTAAGCCCATTTTTATTGGCTTAGGTCCTGGAAGCAGGAGGCTTTTCCCATTGGGATAGGTTAAGATGCCATCATCAAAGTTTATAAAGAGATTGTAGGTCTTATTGGTGTCCAAGTTGATTTTCTTCGAGTCAAATGATAAGAAAATTGGAATAATCGCTTTCTCGTTTAGAGAAATCTCACCAGATACTGATTTTCGATTGGCATTGGAAAAGTCCAGGTCAACATCAAATTTGCGTCCTGTGGACTCTTCTTCTAAGTATCCTTTGACAAGGGATTTATCCATAAAGAAAACTGCTCCACTTCCTTCAACGCCTTGTAGAAGGCCATTCACTAAGTGTTTTTGACCTTCAGAACTAAACTCACCTAAGTGCAAGCGCCCCTCATTTGTGTAAAAATCAAATGAAGAAATCGAATCTAGAACGATATCATCACCAGGGTCAGAGTCTAAATAGGGTTCACTTGCCCAATTGTTTTTTGCTTTTTCCTCTTCAGCTATTTCCCTGTCTTCTACACCACTACCAGAAAAGCCGAAACTTATTTGATCTTCCTTTGTTCTACTTTCTTCTTCTTGAGCTCTTTCCTTGAGTTTATTCTTGAGACTTCTTGATTTTTTTTGATCTTTAGAGAGCTCTGATTTATAAGCCACGGGAGTATCGTTAAATACAGGAGCTGATTCTTCAAGTGACTCAATTGTGCTTTCATTAGATTGTGCTGCTCCCGTCTTAGAAAGTTCTTCGTTTTTGAGATCGGCAACTTCTGCTGTGATATATCCCTTAAAAGAATTATCATCAGCTTCTTCTATTGGAGTTTTTTCTGAAGAGAGATCAACCTTATCCGCTAATGACCCATTAAGTGTAGCATCTAAGTCTGCTTTTTTAGTTGACCCGACCCCAACATCATATCCATCTCCATCTTGTTGGACCGTTTCAACCTGGTTTTCATCATTGTCTTGATCTTGTAACGATTTATCTGCAAGAGGATCCAGCGTATCCATGACGATATCTTCATCCACTGGTTTTTCCAAAATGGCCACGTCATTTTTCTTGTCTTTAAGATCTCCAAGGAATTTCAAGCTTAAAGCTCCCAATGTAGCTAATACTAGGACTGATGCTGCATATGCGAAAATCTTTCTATAATTTTTCTCCTTAGGTGGATTAATAGAAACGATTTTATCATCGGTATTTTGTTCTCCTTTGCTATGGGAAATGGGAATAATCTTATTCTTTTCCGCCTCGTAAAACATTTCTAGACCTTCAACAGTATCTGAACAAGCATCGCAATCCACCAAATGTCGTTCAATTTGGTTGGCGTCCAGGCCTATTGTCTGGCCTTTGGCATATTGCTCAAGTTCAGATTCTGGAATGCAGGATCCTGAATGAAATAAGTTATGTAAATTATTACTTTCCACTTTTTGACTCCAAGCATATTTTCAAGTTGCGCTTTCCATTTTGGATATAGCTCTTGACTTTTTTTAATTCAAATTTTGTTTCCTCCGCTATTTCTTGATAGCTCTGTTCTTTTAAATAGAAAAGACTAACACAGAGTTTCTGTACATCCTTAAGAGCTTTAAGGCACTCTTCAAGGTGACTGAACTGCTGTTCTTTTTCGTCTTGTTCTTCAGAGAGGTGAAACGCACTTGAGGATTCCATAAAATCACTTTGAACATGATGCTTATATTCTGTCTTTTTTTTCTCAACTCGCTTATCCTTATTGAGTTTCATGTAACAGAAATTTCTTACGACCATGTAAAGCCATGACTTAAAATGTTTGATTTCATACTTGAGAGCATCCCTTCTGACGACCTCATAGATATCCATTACAGCATCTTCAGCTTCATCCCGGTTTTTCAATAGCTTCATGCTTACACCCAAAACCATCGTTTGATAACGATAGAAAACTTCTGAAATGTACTCTATGTTTGAATCCTTTTTGTATTGCTCAACAAGGGTCAAATCATCTAAGTCTTTGATTCTATGTGATTGAATTTCCAAAAATCTAGAAAGTGCAAAGATAATTCTTATACATTCAAAACAAAAGCGGAGAGGATAAGATAGTAAATGTGGAATTATATCTAAAATGTTCCCTTTTTATTGATGAGATTAATTTTTGATAAAATACTGAAAGATGCAAGGCATTTTCAGATAGCGTTTTTAGGAGCTTTTCTTTTATTCGGAATTGCTTGTCTTAGCTGGGAAACACAAGTCTTTCATTATTTAGCAATTATCATAACCTGTATCGTGGTTCAGTTAATCTTTGAATCACTTACGAGAAAGAATTATGCATCTTGGAAAAGTGCATTGATTTCATCTTTAGGCTTGTGCATTCTCCTAAAAACATCTCTATTATGGGTTTCAGTTATAGCAGCTTTCATTACAATAGCAAGTAAGTTTCTAATCAAACGAAACAAAAAACACGTTTTCAATCCGGCAAATATTGGTATCGTACTAACAATAATATTGACTGATGCGGCATGGATTTCTCCTGGTCAGTGGGGTAGTAATGTTATTTTTCTTTTTTTAATGGGTGTCACTGGTGCGTCAATTGTATGGAAAGTTGGAAGATTAGATATTTCGCTGACCTATATTTCCGTTTTTCTCCTTTTGGAATTTATTAGGAGCATTTTATATAAAGGGTGGCCAATGGATTACTTAACACAGTTGATGACAAACGGCACATTTTTGCTGTTCTCTTTCTTTATGATTACAGATCCGAGAACCACACCAAATGCCCAATTGGCTCGAATCATTTGGGCTGTTGTTTTAGCCATTGTTACTTTTGTTCTAACAAGTTGGCAACAGGTGCATACAGCGCCAATTTGGGCTCTTTTCGGCATTTCTTTTTTCACACCATTATTTGATAAGCTATTACCAGGGCAAGTTTTCCAGTGGATAAGAGCAGATGCCGAAATGTCAATTCCGGTTAAATAATTTCAGTTTATGGAATCCAGGATGCTTTATCACCTTCCTTAAAATTTAGAATATATCCGCTATGCGAAAAATACTTTTGATCTTTCTAATTTCTGTCTTAAACATAAGCATGTCTTTGGCTTTTTGTGGTTTTTATGTTGCCAAAGCTGATGCCACTTTATTTAATGAAAAATCACAGGTGATCTTGGTTCGAGATGAGAATCGATCAGTTGTTACTATGAGTAACGATTTTAGGGGTGCAGTAAAAGATTTTGCTATGGTAATACCCGTTCCGGAAGTTCTTGATAAGAATGATATCCGATTGGCAGATGCCTCAATTTTCTCAAAGTTTGATCAATATTCTTCTCCTCGATTGGTAGAATATTACGATCAAAATCCTTGTTATGCTTATGACTATAAACGGAACAAGGATGGATTTAATGCTTCTGTTCAAGATGATTTAGATGAAGAAGGACTACTCTCAAATGAAACTAAATATAGTGTAAAAGTAGAAGCCGAATATTCCATTGGTGAATATGATATTGTGATACTATCAGCTGAAGAATCAGATGGACTGGAATTATGGCTGAAGGAGAATAAATACAACATACCAAATGGTGCAAATGAGGTTTTGGAGCCTTACATAAAAGGGGATATGAAATTTTTTGTTGTAAAAGTGAATCTTGAAAAGTATCAACAGAGCCAATTTCAAACATTAAGACCTATTCAAATCACTTACCATAGCAATAAGTTTATGTTGCCCATTCGATTAGGTATGGCAAATGCTAATGGTAACCAAGATTTGATAGTATATGCATTGACAAAAAAGGGCAGGGTAGAATTAACCAATTATAGAACCACAAAACTGCCTAGTAATTTGAATGTTCCCACATTTATGAAAAGTAAATTTGGAGACTTTTATCATGATCTATTTGAGAAATCATGGGAAGATGAAGGTGGAAAGTCTGCATTTCTTGAATATAGTTGGGATTTAAGTTTTAATAATTATGTGAAATGTGATCCATGTGTTGGACCTCCTCCAATCTATAATGATCTGAGGGAAGCAGGGGTTTACTGGGCAAAACCAAACGATTGGGAAGCTTATTTTACAAGAATTCATGTAAGATATAATCGTCAAGATTATGCACAGGACTTACAGTTTCAAGCCACGCCCAATAAGGAGCCGTTTCAAGGAAGATATGTCATGCAGCATCCTGTAGCGATGGATTTAGATTGTGATAAGGCTCAGGATTATTATAGTCAGGTCATTGATAGAAGAGAAGAGGAGCTTGAAAATCTTGCTAAACTAACAGGTTGGCAGACAAGTCAGCATGAATATTACTTAGATGAGTATAAAAATAAGCTGGACAAAATTGAGAACAAATGGTTTGAGCCAGAGAGAAACTCCATCTTACCTGCTTTGCCTAATGATATTGATTCTACTACGGGTATAGGTTTGGTGGTGCTATTGTTGCAAGTTTGCTTGCTTATCTTCTTCATTAAGAAATATCTAGGTTTAAGGAAAACAATGAAGAAAAAGGATAAAAGCAGGAGTATACTGTACAATTAACTAATTTCGCAAAATAATTTATCAAACATGAAAACGCTTTACACAATTTCTTTATTAGGTCTACTGGCATTTAATGCAATTGGGCAGATTGAATCCGTGCTAGACGAAAAACTTTCTGCAATTGTTACGGTAGCTATTTACGAGTCTGGTGATCATGACCGCGTATTTGGGTTTGGGGAGAGTGCTGATGTACCAATTGCTTATAAGGGAATATTAGACTTAGCAGAAGCTCAGTCCAGTGGATCCGGATTTGTGCTATCTTACAACCTTAAGAAGTATGTTGTCACAAACGCTCATGTCATCAATTCTGCGGCAGAGGGAGATAATTCTATAGTATGCTACAGCATTAATCGCACAAAATATAGAATGAGAGTGGTTGGAGGTGATTCTTTTTATGATTTAGCAATACTTGAATTTATTGATAAGCCCGGTCCCGAGTTAAAAACTATGAGCTTTAGGACTGAGCCACTGAAAGTAGGAACACAAGTATATTCATTAGGGAATCCCTTAGGAAAATATCCTTATTCTGTCACAGATGGTATAGTCAGTGCTAAAAACAGAACCCTGCAAGGCTTAACAGCCAAATACGGTTATTTGCAGCATACAGCGACAGTTATTTGGGGTAACAGTGGAGGTCCATTAATGGATACAGAGGGCAATGTTGCTGGCATCAATACTAGAATAGAAATTACCGAGCAGGGGTTTTCAAGGTATATACAGCCACAAATTAACTTCGCTCTTGAGCACAAATTGGCTCAAGAGTTGATCATTGAACTTCTTGAAAATGAGGGCAGATTAATCCGTTCGTATTTTGGAGTTGTATTTGCGCAGAATAATTCTTACTCCTTTTTTGATGAAGATGGTGATGAAAAACCTTACTTACAAAATGTTATCAAAGGATCACCTGGTGAAGCGAAACTTAAACCTTTGATTGGGTCAAGGTTAGTGTCAGTCAATGGAAACAAAACAGGCAACTTGCAAGAGGCTCTGGGAGTAATGGAGCAAATAGAACCAGGGGAAACAGTAAAGTTTGAATTTGATAAAGATGGGACTACTTCTGAAGTTAGTTTTATCACCAAAGAACTAACAAGTGAAATGCTGGGAAGTCTAGCAGAGTCTTTTTTCGAAAACTTTTTTGAGGTAAAAATGAAAGAAACTGCGGATGGCATATTGGCTACACGCATGGAGTCCAGTGCTAAAGCTTCCAAAAAAGAAGAAAAAGAGGATTCAGGTTTTGAGGAGTTATGGGAAGAAACAAAAGGAGCATACGAAGGATATTCTAAGGAGGAGCTAGATAGCGTTAAAACGTTTTTTAAAGAGCTTTATACGTCTTTTTCATCGATTTTTGGTGATGATGATTTGTACTATAATTCTAGTGACGACTTTTTTGATGAAGATGAGACCCTGATAGCTGCGGTTGGCACGGTTGATGAGTATGGTATGGGAGGAACCTATGGAGTGAAAAGTTTAGAAAACCTTGGAGCTGCTTTAAGAATCGCTACGATCACCGGCAAACTTAAGTTTTTTAAAAAATCATACTTCAGTTCTTATTATTTTGATGATGATGTTGTGGACATCATGGATTCGGGTAATACAGTTAAAATTTTACTATACTAAAATGAGATTCATCACTTTAAGCTTCTTTCTTGCAGTTTTGACCTCTCTGTCTTACGGACAGAAGCTCACGGGGGTAGTGGATCGAACAGACTATCGCTACAAGAATTGTAATCGCGTCTATAAAAGAATAGTTCGAGCTATCGGAGACGGTAGAAGTGCTCCAAGATTAGAACTAAACTCACGATTGAATACTGCAGCGAGATATGTGCCAGAACAACATAAAATTAGTTTGAGTACCAAACTTTATGAAGTAACTCAAAGTTTTGGAGCTGATTCAACGGACGCCTTGGCAGCTGTTGTATCACATGAATTGGCCCATTTCTATAAAGATCATAAGTTACTTGTTGATTTTGGTTTTTCTGATGTTGAAGTATTGAGGGATATGAAGGGAATATCTTCTGATAGCGTTGCGTTCATTGAAACAGAAGCAGATTATTTTGGAGGTTTTTATGGTTATATAGCGGGTTATCAAACTTTGGATATTTTGCCAGAAGTATTGGAGAAGGTCTATGATAAGTTTGAATTAAAAGAAAAACTGCATGGCTATATGCCATTAGACAAGAGACAAGAATTAAGTAAGCAATCAAAGGAGAAACTGGATAGATTGATTCCTGTATTTGAAATGGGTAATAACATGCTTATATTAGGGGAATATGAGGCAGCCGCAGACTGTTTTGCCTTCATTTCGCGTAATGATTTCCAAAGTCGAGAAATCATCAATAATGAAGGAGTTTCTTATGCTTTAATGGCTCTGGAGCAAATGCCTAGAGATGAACAGAAATACTATTTTCCTATTCAATTTGATGAAAACAGCAGATTATTAGGGAAAAAAACTAGAGGCGATTTTGGGTATGGGCAGGATATCGAAGAAGAAGTAATGGAGTTATTGGAAATGGCAAAAGATAAGTTCGAAGAAGCCAAAAAAAGGGATCCGCAGTATTATATGTCATACATCAATCTTGCTTGTATTAATGCTATTTTAGGGGAATACGAAATGGCTGACGCACTTGCATCAAGAGCTACACGAATTGCGCCTAGCGTTTCAGTAGCGTTAAACGCATTGGTGATTCAGGCGATTGCCAAAAATGAAATGGGAGAGACCGATGAGGCCATTGCATTGTTGCAAAGAGCTAAAAAAGGAGGTAATGGTTTGGCTGACATTAACTTGAGTGTTGTGAGTGGAGAGGAATTTCAACTTCCAGATCAAGGTGTTGCTAAAATTCTACCTGTAAGAGAGCAAGTGGCTGGTATTTACTCAGAAGATATTGAGGATATAGATTTAGAGGATTATGTTGAATTTGGCTTCGCTAAAAATAGTATTCATAAACAAATGGGAGGCAGTTATCAAGATGCAATTTTGTTGAAAGGGACAAAGTTGTTCAGGTTTGTCCGTACCGATGGTGAATATTCTGGTAAAACAGAAAAAGGAATAGCGCTAGGAACGCATAAAAAGAAGATTCTGGAGTCGTATGGGAAACCAAATTATGCTTTTTCAAGTGGCGCTAGTACTTTCTTGAGGTTTGACCAATCAAGGATTATATTTGAAATCAATGGCAATCAAGAAGTTGTTGGGTGGCAGATATACTTCATAAATTAGTAGGAATAGTAAGAGTCGAACTCACATCTTCTGGTTCGTAGCCAGATGTTTTTCCGTTAAACTATATTCCTTTGTAATCTTGTGAAACGAAATTTGTGGAACCGACTGGGCTCGAACCAGTATCTTCCCGGCTTCAACGGGACGCGTTGACCATCTTTGCTACAGTTCCATGTTCTTTTGGCATCACTCAAATGAACAAGTGACCCCTTCTAAAGTGTCAATTTGCTAGAGCTCAGTCGAAGGGCCGGCCCTTCTATACTCACAAAATTTAAAGCAAGCTTTATTTTGTTCGCTTGAATCTTAAGAAAATCGATTTGATCATCAGGGCACTTTCGGGGTTCGAACCCTGTTCTCCGGATTCACAGACCGGTGTTTTACCGCATAAACTAAAAGTACCGTGTATAACCACCTCATGCCATCAGCACAAGGTGGTTTTGTGTAAAAGAAAAGCCATTTAATTTAGGAAAGCCTCTTTGTCCAATTGTTCGAAGAACATTTCTCTGGTTCTATTTGAAATGTATTTATTTACATCCTTGGGTTCCAGTCCGTTTTCGGTCAAGGTATCAGATTCTTCACTCATGATATCCTTTACTACCCAACGGATCAAATCTCCCATTTTGGTAACATCAAGAGGTGCATTTCCAAAAGTGTTTTCAATGGCCTGATTGAATCTGTTCTCTGTAACAGAGTAGTTTACAAATTCCTGGATAGATTTAAGTTTTTCTACATCAACACTGGCCAATTTTTTAACTTTAGTGACCGAGTGTTTTTCACCTTTTACCTTAAATCTGTGAACCTTTTGTTTGTATTCAACAGACCAAACTACGCCTTCTCCTGTGCCATTTTCAATACCAAAGGCTTTTGCTACTGGACATTCCTTTTCAACTTGTTCGGTAATTTGAGCAAGCTTTTCTTGAGCCAATTGTGGCATGTTGAAGTCTACATCTACAGAAAAGGTTTCAAAGTCTTCGATATTGAAAATCCTTGATTCTTCGTGTTTGTAGTCCTTTGAAGAAACCCAGTAAGAATCAAATTGTTCTCTTTCAAGACCGGAGATTTTTACACCAAAAATGTAAAAAGCTTTGTCCAACTGATTGATGCCGACACCCTTTTGAATGCCTTTACCTGCCCATTCCCCATAAATTGAGATGATGCAAGTTTCCTTGTCAATACTATGGTCATCGGAAATTTGGTGAATCAATTGCAAAAAAACCTCCTTGTATTTGTTTACAAATACGCAAAAACCGGCATTGTCATTGCCAAGAGCGATGATGTTTTGACGGGACTGCACCCATAAGCCCTCTTGAGCATTAAAACATACACTGGCGTTCGTTCCATGCAATTTCACAGTGCCTTTAAATGTCAATGTTGGTTTTGAAATTGATGGGTCGTATTGTGGCTCACCATTTTCATCTAACCCGATAAAATTGACTTGATGATTAATATCGGTAATTACGTTACGAAACTGATGAATCTTTGGGTAACTTACATGTCTTTTCATATTAATTGGGTTTAAAGGGTTAGTAATTTTCATAATTGTCAAAGAGTCAAATCTCAAATGCTTCGCATTTACAATCTTCTTCGCTTAGAAATTTTCAAGCAAGCTTGAATTTCACGCTTGAATCTTGATTGCGAGATTTGATTCATTGATCATCAAGTGCCGGAGGAGGGATTCGAACCCCCACGCCCTTTCGGACAACTGCTTCTAAGGCAGCCGCGTCTACCAATTCCGCCACTCCGGCATTTTCCAGCAATCCCATTGCGTTGACTCATCAGGATTCGAACCTGAACCACCAAAGTCAAAGTTTGGTATGCTGCCATTACACCATGAGTCAATGTACTCCGTGAGAGAATCGAACCCTCGTCTTCCGATGGAAAGTCGGACGCACTCGCCACTATGCTAACGGAGCATTATAATATGTTGCACGACCAGGAGGATTCGAACCTCCATCTTCGGTTTTGGAGACCGAAATTCTACCATTGAACTATGGTCGTTTCTTTAATTTTATCGAGGAATGGAATCAACTTCAAATGCTTCGCATTTACAATCTTCTCGCTTAGAAATTTTCAAGTGAGCTTGAATTTCACGCTCGAGACTTGATTCATTGATCATCTGTGGGAGTGGCAGGAATCGAACCTGCACGCTAGGGATTTACAGTCCCGGCCATTACCTTAAAAGTCACTCCCTTAAAAATCGCATAACCGACAGGAATCGAACCTGTGCCTTCAGGTTGTATTTCTTGAAGCCGCATATAATAGATCCTAATGTTTACTGCTGTTCTTCCATTAAACTACAGTTATGACGAAGTTTTCTAATCCTTTATTCGACCACCGCAAGAAATTGCTCTTGCGATGGTCTAAGTAGAAGTATTGTGTTGAACATTCCCTAATGATATTCACGCTCGAATCTCGATTGCAAGGTTTGATTGTTTGATCATTAAGTCTAAGCGGCAGGAGTATTTGCATGCACCTACCTATAGCGTACAGGGAATCAAATCTCAAATGCTTTGTATTTACAATCTTCTTCGCTTAGAAATTTTCAAGCAAGCTTGAATTTCACGCTCGAATCTCGATTGCAAGATTTGATTGTTTGATCATTAAGTCTAAGCGGCAGGAGTCGAACCTACAATAACCCTCATTCCAAGTGAGGTAACCGCGCCAGTGGATCGCGCCTAGATATTCCTTTTTGCGACCACCGCAAGAAACTGCTCTTACGATGGTCTATGTGGAGTATTGTTCGATATTCGTAGTTTTTCATACAGTGCTGACGGGATTAGCTTTGCTAATCCCTTGTAAATCATGAAGTGGATCAAATCTTTAATGCTATGCATTCACAATCTTCTTTCCTTAGAAATTTTCAAGCAAGCTTGAATTTCACGCTCGAATCTTGATTGTAAAATTTGATCATCAAGCAGTGCTGACGGGGAGTTCCTTCGACTAAACAACTCTAGGAGTTGTTAGCTCAGGATAAACTTCTCGCCCCTTGCAGTGCTGACGGGGCTCGAACCCGCAACCACCCGGGAGACAGCCGGGTACTCTACCATTGAGCTACAGCACTATAGAATACTTCCCTCCTCAGCCCTATAAAAATGGGAAACTTGAAGTTAACTTAGGAGAAGAGGGGAGCTAGAGACAAGGGCAGGAATCGAACCTGCTACGGTGGTTTTGCAGGCCACTGCCAATCCATTTGGCCTCCCTGTCATTGCGGAGAGCAAAGGAATCGAACCTTCACTACAAGAACTGCAGGTCTGTTTAGCAAACAGGTGTAACGAACCATTATTTACCTACTCTCCAAAACTAAGCGGAAGGGGTGGGAGTCAAACCCACACGAGTCGTTAGCTCCTAACGGTTTTCAAGACCGCGGCCACCATCAATTGGCTTGCCCTTCCAGTTGACCCTACGTTGTAGGATCTCAATTTCGTTTTTCAAGATGTCAAAGAACCTTGACCTGATTCTTTTCTGAGGCTCAGGTCAACAAAAAAGGCGCCTCTTTTTGGGAGGCGCCTTCGCTTCTATTTATGTTGTATTTCAAATATCAACACATAAATACCTCCCATGTTTTGGACATATCTCTTCGATCCAGCGCGCTATAAAAACGCTCCGATGGACAGGAGAGCCCCCAGGGTTGATTACTTATATGTTTTGTATTTAAAATCATCGTCTTTTATTTTTTAGTGTTCTGAACCTGAATTCAATTCAGAATTAATTTCAGAAGCAAAGGTTAGAAGTTTTTTTGAATTCCACAAGAAAAAATTGAAAATAATTATCTGATTATCAATTTGTTATGTGAAAATTAGGCAATAGAATTCCAGGCCGAACCATGCAGCTTTTATTCAAATTGACAATTGTCTGTCTCCCAATTGTTTTTCCGTTTATTCATCTATTTATATGACGCTCAACTTTTCATTATTTTTTTCAAAAAAAAACGTCCGATTTTTGGTCGGACGCTTTCATAATCTATTTTCAGTTTATCTTTTCATAGTTTCAAAGCATCCAAGTAGTCACAGGGTAGATCAAATTCTCGAAGATTTAATCCTGAATGACTATATTGATATGTTTGTAATCTCTTAATCATGTGTAGCTATTAACGCTATTCTTAACAAAAGGTTGCCAAAGGTATGTTTTTTCATAAAAAAATGAATTTCTGCTTGATGCATTATATGCCTACAGTTTTTCTATTGTTCTTTCTGAACATTGTCTTTGCCCAAGTCAAAATTGAAAAAGAACACAGAGTATCTGAAGAAGTAGTTCCTGAGATTGCTGTTAAGCAGATTCGTAAGTTTTACAAAATCTCAAAATTGAAATGGTTCGTTGAGCAAAGCTCTGAGGGTCTTAGTTACGAGGCGAAATTTAGGGTTTCTGGTTATGATCAAATAAGTGTTGAATTTGACAGTTTGGGAAAATATATAGATGCCGAGATATTAGTCAAGCAAGAGCCTGAGGTAAAGAGAATATTGGATTCTTTATACAACAAGTATAAGATCAATAGATTACAATATCATTTGGAGGTTTCGTTGGACAGTTTGCCTGTAATCCTATACAATCGCGAAAAAATTGGAGAAAGAAATGATGTCCTTTTTGAGGTAGAACTTACCATTAAGGAAAAAGACAGGTGGATAGCATTTGAAGTGCTAATGGACAAAAAGGGAAAAATACTTCGGAAGAGGGAAATTCTTCAAGAAAACGATTTGAATTTAGACTTGTGAGATTTTTAGGACTGATTTTCTTTATTCTTAGTGCAAACGTTGCAGGGTTTGCTCAGAATTTCGAGTTAGGGTCACTTCCTCAAGCGACTATGTCTATTAATATCAAGGATGTCACTTTTAATTCTAATATACAAAGTCGAAATATCTTTTTCCAGCAAGATGACTTTGACTATAGTTACGATTTAACTGATTTTACTTTTACTTGTTCGAAGAAAATAATGGGACAATATACCATTTTAGGAGGCTATATGTTTAGAATTGAGCAGTCGAATTTAACGCATCGGTTTTTACAGCAAATCTCCCGAAATAAAAGGTTGAACCGCGGCAAGGTTGGTTTAAGGTTTAGGGTTGATCAGACTTTTGGAAATGAGCCATTTGAATTTCGTGCGAGATTTCGTTTGGCTTTTGAACAGCCCTTAGCAGGTAATGTTTTAAATGATAGAGAATTGTATCTTAAGTATTCATTTGAAAATATTCATGGATTTTCGAATGGATTGTACGACCTAGATTTGCGTTTTCTTTACTTTTTAGGATATCGAATTAACGATGGAAACCGCATTGAATTTGGCGTAGATTATAGGTTAGATAAATTTACCTATTCAGATTTAAATCAAACTTTGTGGTTAGCTGTTAACTATTATTATGCTTTTGAATAGAAACCTATTCTAAGGGCTAACGAGATTGATAGAGAAATTAAAGTAAAGTGGGTTGGTTAATTCGCCTAATGCCAGATATTTTTGGTCTCCAAAGAAACCTC
>JALEGO010000104.1 GCA_022763165.1 Flavobacteriales bacterium | reverse complement strand
TCAAAGCTTATGAAGACTGGTCTAAAGGCTACAATTGGTATGAGAATTAGTCATCTAATTGTCTGAGTTTTTTTAGAACTTCTTCCAACTGCATGTCATCAAAGTCAAGATGCGTTACAAACCGGATCAAATGCTTACCCATAGATACTATTTTGATTTTCGACCTTTCTAGACGAGAGACGATATCCTGGGCTTGAAAGTTTTCAGATGTTTTGACAAGAACAATGTTGGTTTCGACTGGAAATACTAGCGAAACAAAATTGAGGTTATTGAGATGATCACCAAGAATTTGAGCTCTTTTATGATCTTGTTCCAATCGTTCAATATTATGTTCTAGAGCAAAGAGTCCAGCAGCAGCAAGGTATCCCGCCTGTCTCATTCCTCCACCAAAAACCTTTCTTATTCTTCGAGCTTTTTTAATGAATGCATTGGATCCAACCAGTACTGAGCCAATGGGTGCACCCAAGCCTTTGGATAGACAAATGGATATCGAATCAAATAATCCACTCAAATGATCAGCATTGTATGAGCTGGCTACGATAGCATTGAACAATCTTGCACCATCCAGATGAAGCTTTAGATTGTTATCTTGGCAACAGTTGGATATGGCCTTCATTTCATCCAAGCTCCAAATGGCACCTCCGCCCTTATTACAAGTGTTTTCAATTGAAACCAATCGTGAAACTGGAAAATGTGGGTCATCTGGAGAAATGTTCATTTCAATATCTTCAGATGTGAAAATCCCTCTCTTTCCGTTCAACAATTTCACACTAGCTCCCGAATTGAAAGCGATACCACCACCCTCATAGTTATAAATATGAGATAGCTCATCGCAAATCACTTGTTCTCCTGGTTGACCTTGGCATTTAATAGCAATTTGATTGGCCATGGTACCTGAAGGGCAGAAGATTCCAGCTTCCATTCCAAACATATTAGAAAGTCGATTTTCTAAATTCAAAACAGTTGGGTCTTCTTGGAAAACATCATCTCCTACCTCACAACTAGACATAAAGTCTAACATTTTTTTGGAAGGTTTAGTGACTGTGTCACTTCTTAAGTCTATCATTTACGTCATCTAAAACTCAAATATCGAATTTCCTCTTCACCTCCCAACGAAATTTCACTTTTTTTGTACGTTTGCTTCTCGCAAATGAAGAAGTTAATCCCAATTTTTGTTTTTCTGTGTTTAGGAAATATTTCTTTTTCTCAAGACAATCAGGAGTTCTGGGTTTTTTTTAAAGATAAAAAAGGTGTCACGTTCAATCCTTATAATTATTTTGATGAAAAGGCTATTGAACGAAGACAACGTCAAGGTTTATCTCTGTTTGATATTACTGATTACCCTTTAAAAGAGGAGTATGTCAATCAGATCCTTACCTATGTGGATTCAATTACTGGGAGTTCTAGATGGCTCAATGGAGTCTATGTACATGGCAATGTATCTTCCTTAGAGAAAATAGTAAGTCTCCCATTCGTCAGAGAGGTTCTTAAAACCAGAAGTCAATCCTATGTGGCGGAGGTTTTTGAATCCTCCGAAATGGAGGGTGATTTTGAGCTGACAGATATCCAAGAGGGTTTGCTCGATGATCAAGTTGATCGGCTTGGGGCATCTGAGTTTTGGGAAAAAGGTTATAATGGAAAGGGTATTAGAGTCGCGATCTTGGATGCTGGTTTTCCTGGGGTAGATGTTCATCCAGCCTTTGAACATATTAGAAAAGAAAACCGATTGATCGATACTTATGACTTTGTTAAAAAAAGGCCTTTTGTATACAAATACAGTTCTCATGGAACAAGTGTGATGTCTTGTATTGGAGGGAAATATGGATCAAAGTATATTGGCTTAGCTCCTCAAGCTGAATTCTTATTGGCAAGAACTGAAAAATCAAATGCGGAACCTTTTGCTGAAGAGAAGTATTGGCTCGCAGCTGTTGAATGGGCTGATAAAAACGGAGCGGATATCATTAACAGTTCCTTGGCATATACTTATCACAGGTATTTTACCACGGAAATGGACGGAAAGACAAGTTTGGTTTCTAAAGCAGCTCGAATAGCCACAAGAAAGGGGATCTTGGTCGTGAACGCGGCAGGAAATGATGGAGATGATGCATGGAAAATCATTGCAACTCCTGCTGATGTGGATAGTGTTCTGACCGTTGGTGGAATCAATCCTTATACAGATTACCACATGGATTTTAGTTCATTCGGACCTACTGCCAACAAGGAAATGAAACCGAATGTATGCGCCTATGCTCAGGTCATTGCTGCCGACAAAGAAGGTATGAAAGAGACTTTTGGGACTTCATTCGCGGCTCCCCTTATCGCTGGATATGCTGCATGCGTTTGGCAGTTTAAAAGAGAAGCAAAGAACATGGAAATATTTGAAATGATCGAAAAATCTGCCCATCTATATCCTTATTATGACTATGCTCATGGATACGGAATTCCAGAAGCCAAGAACATTGTGGATAAAAGAGAAGACGTGGATCAGGCTTTTGAGGTGGAGCAGGACAAATTTGTAGTGAGGATAATGGTAGATGAATTCTTTGGAGATTCCACAATGGATGAGACATTGAATAATGCGATTCCTAAAACAGATTCATCTGAGAATATTAATAACACAGATTCTGGAGATGTTCAAGTTCAGATTGTTCCAGATGTTGAATTTCAATTATTGCAAGAGGCTTTGATCAAAGAATATACTAAAGCTAAAGATGACTATTTATATTATCATATTCAGGACAAAAATGGCTTCATAACCTACTATTCTTTAATTGAAGTTTATCAATATGAAGCTTTGAGGCTTGATAGAGATCTTTTTACGAGAGGTTCTAAATTGATCATTCATTATAAAGGATTTACAAAAACAATATCATTCTAATGAGCAGAGTTGTCAAAATCGTTTCAGGTGTTTTATTCACTTTAGTGCTGTGCAAATCAGGCTTGACACAAAGTGTATTATTGGAAGAGGATGTTGTTTCAGATACGATTCCCAAATCCTTTGGCCCAAATTACGATAACTTTTGGCATACCTATTTGAGATACGGGTTTATAGTAGGCCCAGCAGAAAATGAAACGGCAAATATTCGATATGGCAGATCATACGATTTTGGCATTGGACTTCGGTATAAGAGAAAGTTATTGCCCTGGTATGGACTCGGGTTTAGTTTGGACTATAGCCAGCAAAATTATTCGATTCGACAAGATAGTCTCAAGCTTGTCCCTGACTCCATAATTCATAAGATTGAACGACTTCAGTTCAATTTTGTGAACCTTGAGTTTTATAATCGTTTCAATTTTGGTAAAAGAGGCAACATTGTAGGCAAGTATGTGGATATTGGAGTTTATGGCTCATTCGGTTTTGGAATTACTCATTTTACAAGGGACGAATACGACCCGTCTGTATTTGGAGCTGAAATTGTTGATATCACCCAGCGAAAGTTAAACTATATTGAAAGATTGCAATATGGTGCTATAGCCCGTATAGGCTTCAATAAATTAGCCTTTTTTGGTCGGTACAGACTCTCAGATTTGTTCAATGATGAAAGAAACTTGGCAGAGATGCCTAGACTCGTTGTTGGTGTGGAGCTAGGACTGTTTAAATAGCTCTACTATTGGGACTTCCATTTTCTGAATGATACTCAAGTATTAGTTTCCTCGAACTTCATGGTTTGGATGCCTTTGATTAGGATCTAAAGTGCTATTTTTGTTTTTAAATTGAGTATACCATGATAGAGGAGATCACTGATAAGGTGGATATCGCCAAGGAATTAGGACTTTTAGAAGAGGAATATAATCAAATTGTCAAGTACTTAGGCCGAGAGCCGAATTACACAGAGTTGGGGATTTATTCTGTGATGTGGTCTGAACATTGTTCTTACAAAAACTCAATAACTTGGCTAAAAAAGCTTCCGAAATCCGGTCCTCACATGTTGGCAGAGGCTGGAGAGGAAAATGCCGGATTAGTGGATATTGGAGATGGGTTAGCTTGTGCCTTTAAAATCGAATCTCACAATCATCCCTCAGCTATCGAACCTTATCAAGGTGCCGCAACTGGTGTAGGAGGAATCAATAGAGATATATTTACAATGGGTGCACGGCCAATTGCTCAACTCAATTCACTTAGGTTCGGAGATCCAAAACTTGAAAAGACGAGGTGGATAATGGAAGGGGTTGTTCGTGGTATAGGCGATTATGGAAATGCTTTTGGAGTGCCAGTAGTTGGAGGAGAGGTGTATTTTGATGAATGTTACAATACCAATCCTTTGGTGAATGCTATGTCCGTTGGAATCGTCAAGACCGATAGAGTCATTTCAGCAATCGCTGAAGGCCCAGGTAATCCAATATTTATAGTTGGTTCTGCCACAGGAAAAGACGGTATTCATGGAGCTGCCTTTGCCTCCAAGGATATAACTGAAGACTCTACAGAAGACCTCCCGGCAGTTCAGGTTGGAGACCCTTTTCAAGAAAAACTGTTGCTAGAAGCTTCTTTGGAATTGTCTAAAACCAACGCTATAGTAGGTATGCAAGACATGGGAGCCGCTGGAATTATTTGTTCAACTTCCGAAATGTCTGCTAAAGGTCAAGTTGGAATGACTATTAATTTAGATTTAGTACCAACGCGTCAAGATAATATGACTCCCTTTGAGTTGCTATTGTCAGAATCTCAGGAACGTATGCTTGTTTGTGTTAAAAAAGGACACGAACAGATTGTACTTGACATTTTTGAAAAATGGGATTTGAATTGTGTTCAAATTGGAGAGGTTACAGAAGGTCCCAGTCTAATATTTACTAAGGACAACAAAACTGTGGCAGAGGTACCAGCCGAATCTTTGGTTTTAGGCGGGGGTGCCCCAGTTTACACTAGGGAGATCAGAGAGCCCAAATATTTTCAAGAAGCACAAAAGTTCAATATTGATGACATTGAGGAGCCTAAGGATTTGAAAGTAGTGACAGAGTTCATCATTTCAAGTCCTAGCATTGCCTCAAAATCATGGGTTAAGGAACAGTATGATTCTATGGTAGGCACAAGAAATATGGCTACGAATTATGAAACCGAAGCGGGTATCATTAATTTGAAAGAGTCTGATAAGGCCCTTGCTGTTTCAGTGGATTGCAATGGTCGTTATGTCCATGCTGATCCAAGAAAGGGTTGTGCAATTGCTGTGTCTGAGGCAGCTAGAAATATTGTTTGCTCTGGAGGAACTCCTTCAGCAGTAACGAATTGTTTGAATTTTGGAAACCCATACAACCCTGAAGTTTATTGGCAGTTTTCCAATGCAATAATGGGAATGGCTGACGCATGTGAGAAATTTAAAACCCCGGTTACAGGTGGTAATGTAAGTTTTTACAATCAAACGTCAATAGAGAATCGAGAAGAAGCTGTTTTCCCAACACCAACTATTGGCATGGTTGGTATAGTAAATGATAAATCAAAAATACCTCATTCAACTTTTACGGAACAAGGGCATTTAATCTATGTGTTGGGTGACCTCAAAAATGATATAGCATGTTCTGAATATCTTTATCGGTATCATGATGTGAAATTGTCACCTGCTCCATATTTCGATTTAGACAAAGAAGATCAATTACATAAATCACTTTTAAAATTGATTAATTCAGGAGTTATGAGCAATCTTAAAGACTGTTCAGACGGAGGTTTGATAGTGACATTATTGGAAATGTCTTTTAGTAATGATAAAGGTTTTAACATAAACAATAATGTTGAAATTAGGAATGATGCGTTCCTTTTTGGAGAGGGGCAAGGCAGAGTTGTTTGCTCCATCCCGCAAAAGAATAAAGATGAATTCGAAAAAGCCCTGAATACAATGGATCTACCTTATACTAACATCGGACAAACAACATCAGGTGAAATCAGCGTAAATAACAGTGACTGGGGCTCAATTGGTCATTTTAAGAAGATATATGAGGATGTTATTCCTGGATTCATGGATTAGAAGCCAACGCTAAAACCACCCCTTAGAATCGGATTTCTATATGGATAGAAAGAGGTATTAGTCTGTAATAGATTCCATAGAACCATAAAGCTGAAACCGACCCTTCCTCCAATTCTTTGATTATAACCACCGCCTACTAAAAATGCAGGGGTGCTTACCCGTCCAAAATCTTGAATGCTCGGATTAAAGACTTTAAGATTTAGAATCTCATACTCTGAATGTAAAAATAGTTCTGGAATCACATTATATCTTCCAAAAACACTTCCACCAAAAATTGAAGATTGAAAATTGTAAAACCTGTCGTTGAGATATTGATATGTTGCTCCAACCCCAGCAGATAAATTATCAGATATCTTATATCCAACAATAGGAGAAAAATTTACCAGAGTAATAGTTCCAAATTGGGCCCCCACACCTCCACCAAAATAAACTCGATCTTTAATTGATCCGTTTTTTTTATAATTATCATATTTCTCCTCATCACTTTGCCCTAAAATTCTCAATGGTAAAATAATCGCAACTATTATAAATATTCTAATCATACATCGAATTTACTCAAAAAAATATTTGATAAAATAATATAAGTTAATAATCTGATTATAAGCTATTTGTGTTGGTGTGGTTTTTAGCTCAGAAAAATTTTTGAAAAAAAAATCAAAAATTGTTTGCACGAATAGAATTCATTCCTACCTTTGCGTCCCCTTAACAATTAGAGTTAAGGATTTTTTAAAGATTGTTCTTTGAATTTTTTAAGTAGAAACAAGGAAAGGTTTATCCCTAAAGTCAATTTCTGACCTTAGTAATAATGAGTCAATAATATTTTTCGATTTTTATCGAAATAACAATTTATAACTACAATGGAGAGTTTGATCCTGGCTCAGGATGAACGCTAGCGGCAGGCCTAACACATGCAAGTCGAGGGGTAACAGGATTAGCTTGCTAATTGCTGACGACCGGCGCACGGGTGCGTAACGCGTATGCAACCTACCTTCAACAGGAAGATAGCTTCGAGAAATCGAAATTAATACTCCATAATATTAGTCTTTCGCATGTTAGACTTATTAAAACTCCGGTGGTTGAAGATGGGCATGCGTGACATTAGCTAGTTGGTGAGGTAACGGCTCACCAAGGCAACGATGTCTAGGGGTTCTGAGAGGATGATCCCCCACACTGGTACTGAGACACGGACCAGACTCCTACGGGAGGCAGCAGTGAGGAATATTGGTCAATGGACGAAAGTCTGAACCAGCCATGCCGCGTGCAGGATGACGGCCTTATGGGTTGTAAACTGCTTTTATTTGGGAAGAAACCCTCGAACGTGTTCGAGTCTGACGGTACCAAATGAATAAGCACCGGCTAACTCCGTGCCAGCAGCCGCGGTAATACGGAGGGTGCAAGCGTTATCCGGATTTATTGGGTTTAAAGGGTTCGTAGGCGGAATTATAAGTCAGTGGTGAAATCCTGCAGCTTAACTGTAGAACTGCCATTGATACTGTAATTCTTGAGTTCAGTTGAGGTAAGCGGAATGTGTCGTGTAGCGGTGAAATGCATAGATATGACACAGAACACCGATTGCGAAGGCAGCTTACCAAGCTGATACTGACGCTGAGGAACGAAAGCGTGGGGAGCGAACAGGATTAGATACCCTGGTAGTCCAC
>JALEGO010000016.1 GCA_022763165.1 Flavobacteriales bacterium | reverse complement strand
TATCTACACTTTTAGTGATGACTTATTACCGCGTTCTGCTTCAGTGCATGGAGAATCTATTGATAATTTATTGAATTTTAATTTCATTATTGTCAATCTGGTATTTGTCTTGGTTAATGTAGTACTGTTTTGGTTTGCTTATAAGTATGTTAGAAAACCAGGAGGAAAGGCTACATTCTTTGCACATAGTACCAAACTTGAGCTTATATGGACTGTGGTACCATCTATCTTCCTTGCTATAATCATTATATACGGTTTAAGAGTATGGAACAGTGTAATGACAAAAGAGGCTTCTGAAAATGCTATTATCGTTGAACTTTATGCTCGACAATTTGATTGGGCTGCGAGATATGCAGGTGAGGATGGTGAATTGGGTAGAGCGAATGTACAATTCATCGAATCGGGTACAAATGACGTTGGAATTGACATCAGTGATTCAAGAAGCGCTGATGATAAGGTAGTGAGGAATGAGTTTCACCTGCCGGTCAATAGACCAGTAAAATTCTTGATTCGCTCACAAGATGTCATTCATAGCGCCTATATGCCGCACTTCAGGGCTCAAATGAACGCTGTACCTGGAATGGTTACTTCCTTTGAATTTACCCCAAAATATACCACTGCTGAAATGAGAGAATTTCCAGAGGTCATAGAAAAGTATGGGGCTATTAATGAAACTAGAGAAGAACTTGGTAAAGAACCAACTGAATTCGATTTCATACTACTTTGTAACAAGATTTGTGGCTCTTCTCACTACAATATGCAAATGAAAATTGTGGTGGAATCCGAAGAAGATTTTAATGCTTGGCTTGGGGAGCAGAAAACAACAGCTCAAGTTGTTGGAACGGAAAGTGAAACAGGTTTAGCTGAAAATAAATTGAACGATTAAAATTGTATTAAGGAATGGCTGAAGCACACGCTCATCATCATAAGGAATCATTTTGGACTAAATATGTGTTTAGTCAAGATCATAAAATGATATCTAAGCAATTTTTGTTTACTGGTATGGTAATGGCATTAATTGCCATGGTCATGTCAACCCTATTCAGGCTCCAGTTGAGTTCTGATGGCGAAGGTTATGCTATCATGAATTGGTTGTTAGGAGATAAATGGGCACCAGATGGTGTTTTGGACCCGAATATGTATCTCGCTTTGGTGACAATGCACGGAACAATAATGGTCTTCTTTTTCCTAACGGGTGGACTTAGTGGGACATTTGCGAACCTCTTAATTCCGCTTCAAATTGGAGCAAGAGATATGGCTTCTGGTTTTCTGAATATGCTATCATATTGGTTTTTCTTGTTGGCATCAGTAATCATGGTCATCTCAATTTTCGTGGAATCTGGTCCGGCCAGTGCAGGATGGACGATCTATCCACCCTTAAGCGCACTTGAACAGGCAATGCCCGGCTCCGGTTTGGGAATGACACTCTGGTTGGTGAGTATGGCTATATTTATTGCTTCATCGCTACTTGGAGGTCTTAACTACATCGTTACCATTGTTAACTTAAGGACGAAGGGTATGACGATGACCAGATTACCTCTTACTATGTGGGCTTTATTGGTTACAGCTATTTTAGGGGTACTATCGTTTCCGGTTCTTTTATCAGCGGCATTGTTGTTGATTTTTGATCGAAGCTTTGGGACAAGTTTTTACTTATCAGATATATTTATTGATGGTCAGGTTTTAGATGTTGCAGGTGGTAGCCCAATATTATTCCAACACTTGTTTTGGTTCTTAGGTCACCCTGAAGTATATATCGTACTATTACCAGCATTGGGTATAAGCTCTGAAGTAATTGCTACCAACTCTAGAAAGCCGATTTTTGGTTATCGTGCTATGATCGGTTCTATCTTAGCAATTGGTTTCCTTTCGTTTATCGTTTGGGGTCACCACATGTTTGTTACAGGTATGAACCCATTCCTAGGTTCGGTTTTCGTCTTTACAACCTTATTGATTGCGATTCCATCAGCGGTAAAAGCATTTAATTATATTACGACACTCTGGAAAGGACAATTACGCTTTACACCGGCAATGCTGTTTTCCATAGGTTTGGTTTCAACGTTTGTGACAGGTGGTGTTACGGGAATTATTCTTGCCGATTCTGCTCTTGATATCAACATACATGACACATATTTCGTTGTGGCTCACTTCCATATCGTTATGGGCTTGAGTGCTGTATTTGCTATGTTCGCAGGAATTTATCATTGGTTCCCAAAAATGTTCGGTAGAATGATGAATAACAAATTGGGTTATCTTCATTTCTGGGTCACGTTTGTAAGTGGTTTTGGAGTATTCTTCCCGCAACATTTTCTTGGATTAGCAGGAGTACCGCGTAGATATTATTCGAACTCCGAATTTCCGATGTTCGATAATCTTGTTGAGATAAACGAAGTTGTTACGTTTTTTGCGGTTGTAGCTGCCTTGGCTCAAGGAGTCTTTATGTACAACTTGTTGTTTAGTGCAACGAAGGGACAGAGAGCTACTCAAAACCCATGGAAATCCACAACTTTGGAATGGACTACGCCAGTAGAACATATTCATGGTAACTGGCCGGGACCGATACCTGAAGTACATCGTTGGCCATATGATTACAGTAAGCCAGGAAAAGAAAGTGATTTTATTCCTCAAACAGTGCCACTAGAACCTGGAGAGGAAGATGGCGGTGGAGGCCACTAATTTTGATAATATTGCATAAAGCTCTCAGTTTTCTGAGGGCTTTTTTATTTGTATTCATTCATATTTGTCCATCTTTGAGAATACCATCAAAATGCGCCATGTAATATTTTTAATACTAATTACGCTTTGCCCTTGTAATCTATTGGCGCAATCTGACTTCATAGATTCAATAAGAACTTCATTTTCCTACAAGCCGAAGGTTGATTTGCGGTTTGATACAAGGAATTCGTTTATCACGAACCTGAGGGTAAGAATTTTAGGAGTTAAAATCGGCTTAGACTATAATCGTAAATCTAGAATTGGATTGAGCTATAACTGGCTGGGTTCAGACATTAATCAAACTTTTATACATGATTCAGATGTGGTCAACACTGAACTTAAACTGTGGTATGTGTCACCCTATTTTGAATACACTTTCTACAATCAGAAAAAATGGGAATTATCGACTTTGCTATCTTTCGGACTAGGACGGTCTAAGTATAAATTCGAAGACATAGCTCTAAGAAATCAGACTTTTGCAATTTATGAGCCCTATATGTTGGGACAATACAGTCTGTTGAAATGGTTAGGGCTTAGTTTTGGAGTAGGATACAGACTTCTATTGCATGGTCATCAGTATCTTCCAAAGAATTTTAGTACCCCCATATATGTTTTAAAGTTAAAACTGATACCAGGTCAACTGATTTTGTGAATCTATCATACAAGAGCCAAAGATCAAATTTCATTTATCCTTTCTAATAACCAATTTCGATTTGAGATATGGTCGGTATTTGATATGCTTTGTTGAAGGGCTGCCTTTTTATCTTCTTTGTCTTTGGTGATAGCGGACTCACTTAACCGATGAAGTTGTTTGATGAACTTAAGGAAATTGGCGTACATCCTTTTCTGGCGTCCAGAGATCTTTTTTAGTCTTTTTAAAAAGACGTTCAGAGAGTTTGCCGCACTAATGAAACTTTCATATTCATTTTGATCATAATATATTTTCAACAGTAATATTCTGGAATCAAGGTTATAGAAAATATCAGTGAACTGAACCTGTGCCAATATCCTAAGAGCAACTTTGATGTTTCCCTTCTCGTAATTTAACACGCTCAGATTATAGTTTAATGCGTTTTCTCTGGATTCTTGGACAAGACAATTACTATAGTTTTGAATGAAGTTCTCTGTCCAATCGTATTCATTTAAACGAAGTCCTACAGTAATGATGGTCTTATACTTTCTTTCGCTTAATACTTTATCAGGACCTATAAAGCCAGAGGTAATTTGAAACTTAAATAGTTCAAGCAGTTTAAGGTAAAATTTCGTTTCTCCCTCATTAATTTTTCGAACAGAATAATTTTGAAGGTATCCGTATAGATCCTCTAGTAACTCCGATGATAAGTTCTCTTGTTTGGAGATCATTAACTCGGATAGTTCTTCATAAGTTTCCTCCCGGCCCTCTACAAGAAGTTGAATTAGTAAATGATATGAAAAAATTATATCCGATTTGTTGATGTACTCGTTCCAATCCAGTGTGGAAAGATGTTTGAATAATCCCGAGTCGAACTCTTCATTAATGATTTTCTCTCTGTTTATCATTTCTGCAGTATACTGGAGTTTATGAACTAAAAAATGAATATCAATTTGATCTGATGCCACTTGAAGTTCCGTTCCACTGACCTTTCCCTTTTTTAAAGATCTTTTATCTATCAAACGGTAAAGCTCGCTTTTGAAATGGTGTTTATTGACATTTTTTACTCCTTCCCAGTTTTTCTTTGTTTTTGAAATCACCAATTCGAAAAGATTGTTTTCGCTATTCTCGGAAAGCATTTTGACTAGAATGGAATCTCTGAGCATGGAATCTTCTTCCAAGCCTATTATACTCAGGTACTTCTGATATAGCTTGTTAATCTGAATGTACAGATCTACAATTCTTTGTTTTTTGTACTCATCCTTAAAAATTGCTCGATAAATGTCTTCATATGTAATGTTGCTTTTGGTGAGGATGATATCCAGAAATGCCAATAGCTTTCTATTTTTATTGTGAAATGGGGAGTCCAAAAACTCTCTAAACCGTCTTTTATGCTTCGAGCTACTTTCAATTAAGTGATTTATATATTTATTATTCATACTATAATAGATATATTTTTAGTAATTAATTACTTGATTATAAAAGTATTAATTTTTTTTTGGTTATTTTTTTTATACTAAAATTTAATAATTTATATTTTTTTCGACATGAAAATACTCTGATATTTGGCACTGTACGGATTTAAAAATTAAATTGAATAAAAATGAAACAAGCAACATTTACTAAAAATATCAAAATCAAGTTGCTCCTAATGGTAGGCTTGATTTACACTCTGTCAGGGAATTGTCAAAATTCGGATAACGTTTATTTTGTCAATCAATATCTGTCTGAAAATGAAGTATCAGGATTAGGTGTTATTCCAAACAGTCAAAATGAGCTCATTCAATATGGTAATTTTCAGTCTAACCTGAATATGCCTGGTTTTCTGCAAAAAGTAGCTGCTAGCAATCAAACCGTTTTGATTAATGACAACCCAAACAATGTGTTATTCGTGGAGGCCTGTAGTTGGGGAGTTGATAGTATACTAATGATCGGTTCAAACCTTACTACTAATAATCAACATGCATTATATTTAGATGCTAACTTGGATACTATTTGGTCAAAGGATTTTGGGTATTCTAACAATTTGGGTAGTCCAATAAATGGGGGTAAACCTATTGAGCTTAGCAATGGTAATTTGGCTATTGTTAATATGGGGCCTCTGCTTTCAGATGGATTCACTTATACCTCATTCGATAAAACGGGTCAGATTTTGAATAGTAAGACTTACAGCTATTCAAATGGCTATCGTATAGAATTAACGGATATTGTTGAAGTTCAGAATGAAGTAATTGTTACAGGACATAAGTACAAGACCTCTACTGGAAATTATGAAATGTTTTGTGCCAGACTGGATGTCAATGGAGATACTTTGTGGACAAAGTCATATGATAACAGCGTTTTATGGGGATATCAAGTGCCAGTGGCTTATGAAATAGAGCCTTTGAGCAATGGGGATTTTTTGGTTGTTTTACAAGATAAAATCTTATCTATTCCGAAAGGATTCCTGGAAATTGATGGTAGCGGATCAATAGTAAGTGGGGGCATTCAAACCATTCCAAATGTGCGTTTCATTCAGGACCTTGATATTGATCAAAACGATGGATCTATATATGTGTCTAGTATAGAAGAGGATGTTAATAATAAAAAGTTCATCAAGCTTCTAAAATATGACAACTCACAAAACCTGATCTGGGCGAAAGATTTTTTGTCTAGTTACGATGAAAAGGAATTGTCTGACTTGGTTATAACATCAGGTCAACTTGTATTGTCCGGTACTGAGTCATTGAGTTCAGGAATGAAAAGGCCATTTATTATGAAATTGGATACAGCAGGGAACATTCTTCCCGGATGTAACCTTCATGTAAATGCCGGAGATGATGCTTTTTTGGGATGTCTCAATACCACAGCTTTCTTAGGAGGTAGTCCAACTGCTTATGGAGGAACTGGTGTTTACACTTATTCTTGGAGTCCAAGTAACTTGGTGAGTAATGCACAAGATCCTAATCCTAGTACCAGTACTGCTGGGACATACTATGTAACTGTCAGTTCCGGAACTTGCCAACTTGTAGATTCAGTGGTTGTTTCTGGAAACCCAACTTTAACGGCAGATGCTGGACCAGATCAAACTGTGCCGAGTGGAACACCTGTTGTTGTCGGGGGGAGCAACACTGCCTCAGGAGGCTTACCACCCTACTATTACGACTGGAAAACTCTGGATAATGCTACTATTTCAGGAAACTGGAGTACTTCAAATCCAACTGTAGTTAATTATGGTCCGGGGATTGCTGCAATCACGCTAATAGTTTCAGATTCTCTTGGCTGTCTTGCTTTTGATACCGTAGAAATCTATATTTCGGCCGTATGCAATGGATTCTCAATTGAAATTGGGGATGATACGATATTATCAAGTAGTTCAACGTTGCAATTAAACAGCAGTATCACAGGTGGAACTTCACCTTTCGTGTATAATTGGCAGCCTCAAGCATTGGTAAACAACAATGCTTCTGCCGCGCCAATTGCAACGATTAACAATGATACTGCTCTGACTTTGGAGGTAACTGATGCTAATGGCTGTAAACAATTTGATACTATAAATGTATACACTTCTTGTCCTGCTATTGCTCAAATGGTATGGCAGAGTACTGAGTTTGATTTCACAGGATCTTTTGGGGATTCAGTGGTGTTGGATTTAGGAAACGGATCTCAAACTATCAACCTTGGGCCGATGAATGGTTTTGGGTTATATACGCCAACCTATGGTTATGGTTCATTTACGGCCTGTGCAATTTCATATAAGGCTGGTTGCAGTGATACTACTTGCATTAACATTAACATCTGCCAAGCACAAGGGCAAATTTCTTATGATCCTAACCAGTCTATGTTCGATATCACGGGTACTTCCGGAGATTCTATTGTGCTGGTAACTGGAGATGGAAATACTTTTGACGTCACAGCAAATCTACCTCTCGGTAACGTTAGCTACTCTTACGCAAACATAGGTTCTTACACAGCTTGTTTAATCTCCTATTCTGATTCTGGCTGCTCCGATACGAGCTGTACTTCATTTACGGTCTCAAACCCTCTAGTATTCCCAGGTGATGCAAATGCCGATGGTATAGCGGATTTGTCTGACCTAATTTCTGTTGGGATTGGACATGGTGTAACCGGTCCTGTAAGACCCAACGCAAGTTTGAACTGGGTTGGTCAATCCTGTCCAGACTGGTCCATTAGTTTTGCTAGTTCAGTAAATTATAAACATGCAGATTGTAATGGAGATGGTATCATCAATGATTCGGATACAACAGCTATTGGTCTGAATTTAGGGTTAACTCACAACAAAGGAGAAAATGGAGTGAGCGTTATGGGAGTGCCGAATTTGATTTTCGATCTAACAGGATTAGATACCGTTGTTGCTGGCGATACTCTCCGTGTACCCATAAAATTGGGAGACCTAACCTCTCCAATGAACGATCTATACGGGATCACTTTTGATGTTAATTATGACACGAGTTTAGTGAAAAATGGTGCATTTCTAGATTACAGCAATTCTTGGTTGGGAAGTATTAATACCAACATGATTGAAATGCAGAGAAACTATTACACTGCTTCTGCATTAAAAGGCGCATTAACGAAGAAAGATCAGCTAAGTGTTTCAGGATCTGGTGAAATAGTAGCACTCAATATTATAATGGAGGATAATTTATCTGGAAAAAAGAGTCTTTATAAGACATTAAATCTTTCATTTTCAAATGTTACCGGATATGCTTTAGATGGTAGTTTGTTGAGTATAAATGCTACTTCAGATTCATTGATTGTTGGAGATCCAACACCATTGGTTTCTAGTAATGTTGATGTCCAAAATAGAATAAGCCTTTATCCAAACCCAACAAACGGAAATCTGAACTTAATATCAGAAGTTGAAATTGCATCTTATAACATTATTGATGTAAGTGGGAGGATTGTAAGAAGTGATCTAAATGTCTTAAGTGATCGTGTTGATATGACTCTAAATTTAGAGAATGGAGTTTATTTGATTATGATCAATACGGTTGAAGGAAAAACTAAAACAATCCGTTTTATTAAGGAATAAAATTGTTGTAGTCCAAGGTTCAAAATCAATAGGGGCTTTTAGCCCCTATTTTTTATTTCAAACTTTCTTAAATGTTACCAGAGTTTAATAATAATAGAACATCTATAAAAATGAGCTGAAATCCTTTCATGTTCAATGAATTATTAAGGTTTAGTGGCCGAATCCTCTGAAGTTTAAGACTTGATTCCTCATCCAAAACTCAGGTTATTCTTATCTTTATGATGATGAACGAAAACCTCGATCCTGATAGCGAAAATCTTACTAGCACTGATAAGGACATTGAAAAAGTGTTGCGTCCTAAGATGTTTGACGATTTTACAGGTCAAGATAAGGTAGTTGAAAATCTAAAAGTTTTTGTAGAAGCGGCAAAGTTAAGAGATGAAGCACTTGATCATGTATTACTCCATGGTCCTCCAGGCCTGGGGAAAACAACCCTTTCTCACATCATAGCAAACGAACTTGGTGTCGGCATCAAAATAACGTCAGGACCGGTATTGGAAAAGCCAGGAGACCTTGCAGGCCTTTTGACTAACTTAAATGAACATGACGTGTTGTTTATTGATGAAATACATCGATTGTCTCCAGTTGTAGAGGAGTACTTATACTCTGCAATGGAAGATTTTAAAATCGACATCATGATAGATACAGGTCCAGCGGCAAGAAGTGTTCAAATTGGGCTTAACCCATTCACATTAGTCGGAGCCACAACACGTTCTGGATTACTAACTTCTCCACTTAGGGCCAGGTTTGGGATCACTTCCAGACTTGCTTATTACGACACAGCTCTGCTCACAACGATAATTTGCCGTTCTTCTGAAATTTTAAAAATTGAAATCGACAACGATGCAGCTGGTGAAATTGCCAGAAGAAGCAGGGGAACACCAAGAATCGCCAATGCATTGTTGAGAAGGGTTCGTGACTTTGCCCAAATAAAGGGTAATGGTAGAGTAGATCTTTCAATCGCCAGATATGGCTTAGAAGCACTCAATGTTGATAAACATGGACTGGATGAGATGGACAACAAAATACTCGTAACCATTATAGATAAGTTTAAAGGAGGTCCAGTCGGTTTAAATACTATAGCAACCGCAGTAAGCGAAGAAGCAGGAACAATAGAAGAAGTGTATGAGCCATTTTTAATTCAGGAAGGATACCTTATGCGTACCCCAAGAGGTAGACAAGTAACGGAGGCCGCATACGATCACCTAGGAAAAACCAGAAGCGCTGATCAGGGTACATTATTTTGATCAAAATTTGCTTTGTAAATCCATTTTATGCCACATTTTGTTTTGGAATATAGCGAGAAGCTTTTGGATGAAGACTCCAAGAGCGCTATTATGAATAAGATTCTTCAGGTAGCACATGAAGCAGCCATTTTTGACCCGGGTACGATCAAAGTAAGATTGCGCCCGCACCAATACTATGCACGGTATGAAGGCGAACCCGAGTTTGTTCATCTTTTGGCCTATATCATGGAGGGAAGGAGTGAAGATACCAGAAAATCATTGTCAAGAGCACTAGGAAGTGTTTTAGTGCGTTTTTTCTCAGATTTAGATGTGATCTCCGTAGACATAAGGGAAATTCAAAAGAGCACTTACACCAATAAGAATTTGTTGCTTAAAGAGCAGTAACTCAAAGATTGCCAATAGAATTTATTATTTCCAGACAAAAACATACAGAAATTGTAAAGCAGCTTGCATCTGAATATGGATTTCTTCAATGCGGCATCTCAAAGGCAGCTTTTCTTGAAGAAGAGGCACCAAAGTTAGAGCAGTGGCTTAACGCAAATTATCATGGTAAAATGGCCTATATGGCTAACCATTTTGACAAGCGATTAGACCCAACAAAGTTGGTTGAGGGTGCCAAATCAGTGATTTCTCTTTTGTACAATTATTATCCCATTCAAGAGCAAAGAACAGATACCTACAAAATCTCAAAGTATGCATACGGAGAGGACTATCATTTCGTGATTAAGGATAAATTAAAAGAACTCGTATTTCAGCTTGAGGAACAAATCGGGGAGATCAATGGAAGAATATTTGTTGATTCAGCTCCGGTGATGGATAAGGTCTGGGCAGAGAAATCTGGTTTGGGATGGATCGGAAAACATACTAATTTGATAAATCCCAAAGAAGGATCATTCTTCTTTATAGCTGAAATAATATCAGATCTAGATTTAGTTCCTGATGGGCCGATCAAAGATTACTGTGGCACTTGTACCAAGTGCATTGATGCTTGTCCTACCGAGGCAATTGTTGCGCCATATGTTCTTGATGGAAGCAAGTGCATTTCTTACTTCACGATTGAGTTGAAAGACGAAATCCCTAACGATGTAAAAGGCAAGTTTGAAGATTGGGTTTTTGGATGTGATATCTGCCAAGATGTTTGTCCTTGGAATCGGTTTTCAAAAGGACATCAGGAGCCTTTGTTTGAAGCAAAAGAAAACCTTCTTGAAATGTCCAAAGAAGACTGGGCTCAATTGGATGAAGATCATTTCAAAAAGGTCTTTAAAAAGTCTGCTGTTAAAAGAACGAAGTATTCTGGTTTGATGCGGAATATTGAGTTTGTTAAAGGTTAATCAATGTTTTCATTTTTTCGAACCGTCATTGCGCTTTATAGAGTTTTCCATCCTCCAAAACTCTTACATCTACTGCTGGCCATCCCTCATAGGTTATTTGGCCAGAGCCCTTACAAGAACCTTTCAAAAGTTCATGCACGCTAACTTCAGCAATCAAATTACCAGATATGTCTATATCGACCGTATCAGCAGGCATATTAAAAGCTTTTATATTTGAATTGCCATATCCATAAAGTCTGAAATAATCACAAAATCCTGTAAAATAAATGTCTCCATTACCGACTTGGCTTAGAGAAAAGGAATCTATATGATTGATCTTAATGTCTCCTGAAGAAGACGAGTTGTAATCAAATAAGCTGATAGAATCACCCGTTAAATTGATGTTACTGCGAATTTTGGCTATTAAAAACAATGTGTCAATCCTATTGAAGCTTACGTTTAGAATTGATGAATATGTATATAGATCAAGATATCGTGCTCTTGCTATTTCTATATTCATTACTCCTACTTTACCGTTCGCATACTCCCTGATTTCCGAAATATTGAAATGGCCAGCTGAATCTTTGATATTCAAGATGTTATATTGAAATGCTTCAACATATTCAAGGGAAGGCATATATATATCAATGATTACATCTTCAGGGTTTTTCAAACATTTGTAGGCATTCAACTCGAGTTCACCTTTAGACCATTCAGATTGCTTTTCTAATTCCTTTATGAATCGTTTTGGACCGTAAACATGTACTTCGGCTTTTTCTCCATATTGTATATTAATAGTGCCGGGGGTGTTGATTTGCAGTCTATCGAAGTCTTTAAATTCTAAAGTCTGAGATATCAATTTGTTTGTATTCAAACAGTGATTGGTCAATTCTTTTTGGCATCCAAGGAATATGGATGCCAAAAAGAAGATAATTATGAATTGTGAGCCTTTCATGGAAAAATGATATTCAAGGTTTCTCTATTATTTTCTGTTATTTCGAATGTTTGACTCCATTCTGGACAACAACCCTGGTACGTCCATATAAAGTCTTCTTGCTCTTTTCGACCGGTTTGAATGAAAGTATAGCTCGGACAAGGTTTCTCTGGTAAAGTGATGATGTGAACTCCGGGAGAGAGCTCATCCGTGATGAGTTTACCTTCATCGTTAGTAGTATATGTTAAAATTGAGGAATCGGGTTTGTGAATGACTACGCTTTCATTTGATATCCTGACTTGACTTTTGCTCAAGATTAGAGTTTTAGGTTGAGTTTTTGAACATGCCCCCAAAATAATCGTTGAGAGTAGAAATAAAATTGTCTTTTTCATAACGTTGATTTATTAGTTAGATGCGCAATTTCCGTTTCTGCTGCATGAAGATTAATAAAAAATTCCTGCCTTAAAACCTATTAAAGTCGTATGATGCTGCTGATGACCCAATGGAGTTAATGACTGTTCAATTGTCAACTGATTTTGAAGCTTTATTTTACCCATTTGCACTTGATAACCTAGACCGAATTGCGCAGAACCTAGCTCCAAAATCCTGGATTCTGAAGAAACGTTATCTAAAGTAACGTAGTTATTTTCTTCATAGTAAAAGGTATATTGATCATAAAGATGATAATGCCAACTGACTGCCAATGAGGTGAAAAGGTCCAGTCTGGGAAATACCTCACTATACTGCTT
>JALEGO010000103.1 GCA_022763165.1 Flavobacteriales bacterium | reverse complement strand
GCTCCCGCCTCTAAAGAGCTGAGCCCCGTAGTTTCAAACCAACTTGGCAAAACATGCACGGATGAACTTCTATAATAATCGATCAACTCGCTTTGATCTAATCCTCCTTCAATGAATTCCACGTTTGTTCCTGAAATTCGTTTACACTCATCGTAATAATCCTGACTATTATTTCCAGGACGACCAATTAAAGTCAATTTTAGGTTTGGTAAATCATTGACTGCAAGAATGAGATTCTTTTGATTCTTTCTTGGCTCAATTCTAGCAACACACAAAATACTGCCAGGTTTTCTTGGTGTCTTACGATCCATTGAGAAGATCGATGTGCTGCCATTCGGGATGATGGTAGTAGGCACTTTTTGATTTAAATCCGTGGAAATTCTTTGCTCTTCGCTCTTGGAATTAGGCAAGAGATGGTTCGCTTCTCTCAGTACTTTTAACATGGAGTTCTTATGCCCAATTAAGAAATACTTTTTGGAAATCTGTTTATCTGAACCCTTTAAAAATCTCATTAAAGCTTTTAAATACTCGACTCGATTCTTATCCAAGTTCTGTGCGATCTTCGCATTAAAACCATCTCGAGCGTATATGTCAGACATCGAATAATCCACATAAATAGGAGATATTACATATGGCACTTTTGATGGTAAATGAGGCATTATTTCACCTGGTCTAATCAGATTGAAAAAATGTAATAAATCAAAGTCTGATTGCTTATAGGTTTTCCCGTTCTCAATAATATCAACTTCTACACCAAAAGATGAAAGCTCAGCTGCCGTTTGCTGCATTTGTATGGTATCTCCCCCTGGGTCATCAAACAAAGACGATCTACTGATAAATGCTACCCTCACCCGTTTTCGATAATTTGTTAAACCCTTGAAATGACGCTGAAAAAGCCAAAACCCAAAGCATATATTCCAATATGCTTGTGATATAGCTCCCAGTGAATTGATAAATAAAAAGGAATATGAAAAGGGTTAACCTCAAATAATTGCTATAAACCTTCGTGAGAAAAAATAGGACAAACTGAACCAAAATTCTTAACGCAGCGCCTATCACCCCAAAAATCGCTAAAGTCTCTGCAAAAGCATTCGGAATGGTCAAGATTTTGGCATACTCGCCTTGATATTTGTAGAAATCCAAAATCACATCCTTTCCTAAATTTTTGATTTGGCCAATTCCGGCCCCAAAGAAAAGATTTGTGCTTTCAGTAATTTTGTACCCCACTAAAATAGCCTCGAAAGTCCGACCATTTGCAGAAGTATCCTGTCCCGAGAAAATCTTTTGAAACCTCAAATTGATAATGTTTTCAGGGAATACGTGAAAAAGTAACAGGTATATCGGAATCCCAATAAGAACAACAGCACTAACAATTCTCCAGGTTCTTTTCTGCCTTAACAATCGTGGTAGATGTACTAAGCAAAGTATTAATAAGGTCAGAACGATCCCTCCAATGATACCAAATGATAAGGACCAGAGTAAAGGAATAGTAATAAGAATAAGCGGAAATATGTGTTTTTTGTTTTTGTGAATGATTAGCCCAAGGGCATAGTACAAAAAAATAGGCGTTAACATTAAGGAGTAGTATGAAGGCTCATAGGTCAATAACTTCAGCCTCAGAACGCTTCTCATATGACGTGTTGCTTCAGTGGTATACCAAAAATAATCCCTTAAAAACGGAACGAAGTAGGTCAAAAGCGCGACAAGAAATAATACGGTATTGATCAATACCAAAGCCTTAAAGAACCTTTCAATAGAATATTTTTTTTGAAAAAAATAGAAGCTTACAATGAATGTGATCACACTAAAATATAGTACTCCGGATTTCAAATAGTATTGAAAATTAATGTCATTCTCAAAATGAAAAACTGTGAAAAGACTCAAAAAAATAGATATGCCTAAAACGTATTTGAGTCTCTTTTTTAAGGCCAGATTAAATAGTAAGAATGGTGTAAGGAGTGTGGAATAGAGTAACCCATGAGGCAGGAATAGAGCATTCGCAAAAAAAATAAGGCTCACTAACCCGAAAACAAATACCTTTTGGTAAGCATCGGATATATGCAGTGTGTTTTTCACTTTCCAAAACTATAGTTTATCCGTCTATCAATAATCTTTTGTTAAAATGATTTTTGAAATATTTGAAGTAAACAAGGCATAATGAGACCATCAAAGTTGTGATGTGGAGTACTATGTTTTCAGCAGTGATGCAAATTGCAATTGCTCCAATGAATAATAAAAAAGCACCCGCCTCAAAAATGGGACTACCCCAGTCTCTTCTTCTGTAAAAGACATAGCTATAAATGATCATCCCTATTGCCATTACTATTGCCATTGACAATACCACATGTTCGGGAGCGTTTCCAAAATACGCTCCTATAAACATTGCACCTATTACTAAGCTTTTATAGGTCCATTCTAATTTGGTATTCAACCTCATCTCATTTCGACCTAACATGAAAAGATTTCCACTTATTGAAAACAAGTAAGAGAATTCCAATAGAATAAAATAAGGCAACAATGGTGATAAAGCATCATACGTCTTCTGTCCTAACCACTTGATCATTAAAGTTGATTCTAAATAGAAAAAGGCAAACAATGCCAAGGTCCCAAACACTATTGAAAATGCCCTGATAGAAAGGAAGAACTTCTTGATCTTTTCAGGGTCGTTTTTATACCCAGCCATCTTAGGAAAGAACCAACTAATAGCTGCTTCAAAAGCCCTATGCATTTGGTTGAATATTGTTGAGACGATTGAATAATAACCAGCACTCGCTGCACCAAAATTATAAGCAACAATAAATCTATCAACCTGGAAATAAGCAATCGAAATCAAATTCTGCAACAAAGAGTGTTTTGCATAGTTATGCACAGCTAAAAGATTAGATTTCTTCATTCTTATACCAAAACCAACTCCTTCCTTTTTGAAAAATCTAAAGAAAAAAATCAACCCGATTGCTTGAATAATACTCCAAACATAAAACTGCATGTAGATGGGAATCCCTTTATGCATCATGATTAGACATGCGCTCAAATTGGCTATTCTAATACAAAAATTCACTTGCGCAGCTCTGTCATGCCTTTGAAAACCATGCAAGCCCCCAATAAGTACTTCCGAAAACAATCTAAAAAAAGCGAACACAGAAACAGAAACTATCAGTTCCGGAAGGCGATCATAGCTGAATAATTCTAGGTTTAATTTGTTGATTGTCAAAGACAAAGCACCCGAAGCTGCAGTAAGGCAAGTACAGATAACAATAGTTGCTCCCCAAATAGTATGCAACAATTGACGAACCTCACCTATTCCCTTATCTAAATAATTCGCAACATACATGGTGCTAACCTGCTGAGATGGTTTTATTAATAGCATCGAAAAGATGACCCCAGAATTGGCTATCATCCAAACGCCATATTCCTCCTCACCTAGCCGATCAATGAAATAAGGTGTAAATGCAAAAAAAAGTATTGGATATACTGTTACATCAAAAATGCTCCAAAGCGAGTTCCGTATGTTTAATGACCTGGTCAATACTGTGGCCCAAAGTTATTACATTTGGGCATGTTTAGAATGAGATCAACCTCAATTAAAATTCTATATTCGATTCAGCTATTATCGAAATGAAGTCCATTATTTTAATCATACTCTTCATTACCGTAAATCTCACTGTTGGTGCTATTCAAAATGATCCTGAATACTTAAACCTGAAGAACAAAACCAACCATGAGATTGCCGATTCAGCTGCGGAGGCATGCCTTGTTTTTGTTCAGCACCTCATAGAACATGGCCAAAAGGAGGATAGTATATCATATTATATCAATAAAGCTGAGTCTCTATTTAAGGATACCCGCAATAAGAAAGGGCTCGTTAATATTTCAATTTACCGTGCAAACCGGGCCATAAGATTAGGGAATTACAATTCAGCCGATAGCTTAATAGAAGACATTGATATTAATAAGTATCCAGACCTCAAAGTTGGATTTTTGAATGCCAAAGCAAGAATTCATCTTTCAAAAAACGAATTGGAGAAAAGTCTTGAATCATTTTTAGAAGCTAGCATCATAATGGAAGAAATGCAAGACTCTCTTAAGCTGTCTAAGCTCTTTAACAATATTGCGGTATTGTTTGGGATTTTGCGGCAATTTGACAAGGAGTTGATTTATAGGCATAAGGCAATTCAATATGCAAATGGCAATAAAAACCTTGTTGTTAAAGCTCAACTCCTGAATAACTTAGCCACCTCATTTGGAAAAAAGGAGTTAATCGATAGCTGTCTAAAATATACAAATCTGGCGCTGCGATTAGCCAAAAAAGCCAAGTCTAATGTCATAACAGGTCAATCGTATAACATTCTAGCCGGAACAAATATCGTTTTGGACGATTATGACAATGCAATCTTATATGCGGATAGCGCCATTCAAATTCTAAACGAGCCAAAGGATATTCAAATCATGTCCTCCGCCTATCAATACCTTACCCAGGCATACCTGGGAAAAGAAGATCTGAATAAGGCTTTGAAATATGCAAAACAAGCCCTTGAATTCAATCTAAAGTTTGGACGGGTGAACAGCGTTGAGTCTTGTTATGAAAGGCTATATGAAATCTATAAACTCAAAGGAGATTATAAAGCCGCCTTACAATACATGGAAAAAATGAACCAGATTGGAGACAGCATATATAAAATTGAAACCTCTGAAAAGATTAACCAATTAGAGCTGGAGTATCAACAACTAAATCAAGAGAAAACCATCCTTGAGAAGGATAAAGAAAACCTGTTGCAAAAAGAGAGAATATATTACGGAAGCATAATCTTTTTGACTTTTTTGGTGATTGCAACAATCATTGTGTTGACCCTGATTAGAAAGCACTCATTAGCCAGAAGAAAGGCACTAAGTTTTGAGCAAAAGCTTTTAAGAAGTCAACTCAATCCTCATTTTATATTCAATGCGCTTGGTGCAGTTCAAACGTATATCATGAAATCAAAACCAATGGAGTCAGCATCTTATTTATCAAAATTTGCGAAACTCATGAGAAATATCCTGGAGAATAGTCGCGTTGAATACATTTCACTTGAAGAAGAAATTGAGACTTTAGAGAACTACGTGGCACTTCAACAACTAAGAATGAAGGATAAATTCGTTTTTCATTTGGACCATTCATCAATTCAAGATATTTCTGATATAAAGGTCCCTCCCATGCTTATCCAACCATTTGTTGAGAATGCAATAGAACATGGCTTTCAGGACATTAATTATATTGGAAATTTAAACGTTGTTTATACCATCAAAGAAGAATTCCTGAATATTAAGGTTGAAGACAATGGTGCGGGAGAAAACAAGGCAATCAAAGACCCAAACCACAAATCAAGATCAACACAAATCATTTCGGAGAGATTATTTCAAATCTATGGTTCAAGGGCTAAATTTCAAATCTTTCCTGGAACCGAAAAAGGCTATTGCGTCCAGATTAACTTACCTTTATGAAAAGTTCGTAATGCAAGTACTGATTGTTGATGATGAAGATTTTATAATTGAAGGCATCAAAAAACTACTCGAGTTTTACGAGCCTGAGTGGGAAATCGTGGGCACCTGCAAAAGCTTGATGGAATTCCAAGCTTTTGACAAAACCTTAGTTGATCTTGTATTCTTGGATATCAACCTTAAAGATGGTCT
>JALEGO010000102.1 GCA_022763165.1 Flavobacteriales bacterium | reverse complement strand
GTTCCATCTGTATTGGGAGACATAACACTAACGTCTTCACCTCTTTTGTTTCTTAAGATAAGCTGGATGTTTTGAGGGGCAACACCTTCCACATCTATCTTGGCTTTTAGCGTTTCTTTGAGTTGCAATGGAATGTCAGTTACACTCAACAAATTGATGGTTGCTTCGTCCTTTTTTAAGACTTCATAGGTAAATGCGCTGTCCTTTTGTTCAATTATGGCTACAGCTTCATCTGCGTCATTTGTTAAAACGATTTTTACGTCTTCAATTCCTTCTTTTACTCTGATTTGGAAATTGGCATCTGGGGGTAATTCTTCAAACTGAAAATTTCCGTTTGCATCAACTTTTGCAGTAAATGCTATTTTGCCTTCATCATCAACCAAGACCACTTCAAGACCCTCGGGGACATCTCCAGGTAGTTTTTCGTACACGCGCCCAAGAATGTTATTAAAAGCAATGGGCTCATCAACAGCTTCCAAGATTGGCAAAGGATCGTATTTATCAGGGCTGAGCGTAGCATATTCAAAATTTCCATTTTCTGTTCGATGCAACTCGACCTTGTCTGCTCCTTTCTCGTTCGTGATAAAAATTTTAGCGTCAGCGGACAAATTGGAGAGGTCTTCTACGGGAACAATTTTGTAATTCTTATCTGCAGCTAAACCTTCAAAGACAAACTCTCCTTTTTCATTGGTGAAAGTTGTTAGTATTTCATTATCGTCCTCATCTAAAAGTTTTATTGCTGCGAACGCTGCTGGCTCTAACTCACTGTAGACAAATAAACCAGTGATATTAATAGGTGCTTTTTGCGGGATAGCTCTGAAAAAGTAAATATCATCGCTGTGTCTTCTATCTTTTCTGTTTGAAGAAATTAGTCCTGTTTGATTCGTGAAGAACATAATTCCGAAGTCATCTTTTCCCGAATTAATAGGTTGTTTCAGGTTTTCAGGAGTACTCCATTTTCCATTTTTTAAAGTTGATTTGAAAAGGTCCAAACCACCAAAACCAGTGAAGCCATCAGATGAAAAGTAAATGGTGGAATCATTTCTGAAATAAGGGAACATCTCGTTTCCAGATGAATTCAAAGTATTGCCCAAATTTTCAGGAGTAGACCAGTTGCCATTCTCAAATCGAGTAATGTAAAGATCCTTTTGACCAAAACCACCAGGTTGGTCGGTTACAAAAATCATCGTTTTGCCATCAGCACTTAAAGCCGGATGAGCAAAAGAGTGGTTCAAATCATTATGCACAAATGGAATAGCTTTTGTCCATTTTTTCTTGACTTTGGTTGAAAAATAGATCTGAGGTTTGTTAACGAAGTCAGCTCCCTTTTTGAGGTTTTGAACTCTGGTAAAGGCGGCTATGGTTTCAGAAGTGTCAAAAACTACCGGTCCATTGTGATACTCATCATTGATAGCACCTGAAAACGGTTTGACCTTCCCAAAGTGTGTAGAATCTCCTTCTGTATAAAAAACTGAAAGATAAGGTCGTTTTGTCCAACCATAAGTTTCTTTGTAAACATTGTCTACCAGGCGCTCTGATACAAATACGATTCCATTTTCATAGGGGTAAGGCGAAAAGTCTGCATATTTTGAATTGAGTTTTTGAACAGGTTCAATTTTGTATATGGGTTCCAAATCCATCCATCCCTCAAGTGTTGAAATCTCCACATCAAAGGAATTTTTAAACTTGGATAGGTTGGTGGAATAAACAACAAATACTTCTCGAGTCTTGTCAAGCTTATTGTTACTCTTTAGGATTTCGACATAGTATTTCGCTAAACTTGGATTTGATTTTCCAGTCTTTAGTGCTTTGGAATAGAATATTTCGGCATTTTTATAATCTTGCGTCAATCGGTAAGCGTGCGCAAGCTTTTCTATAACCTCACTGAGTGCAGTATCTGATTTGGTTTTCTTTTGTTTGTTGTAATATTTGAGATAGCTCGATATTGCTCGGGCGTATTCATGGTTCTCGAAGAATTTATCGCCAGATTTTACTTGTGCTAAAGTGCTGAAAGATAGCAATAGCGTTAATGTGGTAAGTATGTATAACCGAGCAAAGTTCAAATGTTCTACAGTACAGAAGAACAAAAATATCGTTTACGGGCAATCTATATCGATATTTTTAGAGAAAATTCAGGAATAAATGAAGAGTAACTTAATACTTAGAAATATCGGGGAGACAATACCTTAGATTTCCTAAACGGAATATCGTGTCGTAGAAAGAACTCTACCGAATTGCTATTGACATTTCTAAACTTGTGAATCCCGAAATCATATGATACACCTCCACTCCATGTATGGGTCACATCATATTGAAGCATGAAAACCATTCCAAATCCAGTTCTATAAGTTATCCCGCCCCATAAAGTCCTCTGGTACAGGATACTTACATTGATGTCTGTGGTAGAAATAAATGATGTAGATTTCCAATCAATTGAAGATTTTAGCAATACTGATGGCTTAAGAACGAGTGCATTTGAAAGCTCAAAAGCATATCCACCTGTGAAAGTCACGTTATTTAGAAATTTCTGACCGTATGTGATACTATCTGCAACAAGCGTATTGTTGGGGTCGGTATTTCCAATTGAAGGTTGGTTCAAATTGGCAAAAGCAACACCAGCGTATGCTGTTCTATCGTGGTATCTTATTCCAAAATCAAAGGTAGGAACCCAATAATTATTATTTGATAAAAGCGGATGAACTTCTTGATCTTTGTAAGTAACTCTATTCCAGTCAAAAACATAGTTGTAGGCCGCTCCTTTAAGACCAAAAGACAATTTGCCCTGGCCTAGTTTGAGACGATATGCTCCGATTGCAGAAATGCCAAAATTCTGATAAGGCCCTATGACATCTCGAATTATCGTAGCCCCAATACCAAAAGTCTTTTGAGCTACAGGAGCATGAATACTAAACGTTTGTGTTTCAGGTGCTCCATCGAAACCAATCCATTGAGATCTATGTAGTAGCACCATGCTTAAGGCTTCTCTACTTCCTGCATACGCTGGATTGATGATCAGAGGGTTGAACATATACTTATTGAACAGAGGATCCTGTTGCGCCAATGAGTTGAGCGCCAGCATCATAAATAACAATATGTATAGTAATGATCTCATTCTGTAAGATGTACCCATCCTTTGTAGGGATTGGCTTTTTGATCGATGTTTACGATGTAAAAATACGTTCCGGAAGGCAAATTTCTACCATCCATGTGCTTTCCATCCCAAACCACACTCAGGTTGTCATAATTTTGACCCTCCCAAACATGTCCGCCCCAACGATCAAAAATATCCACGTTGTTATCACCTAAAAATTCAATACCATCAATAATCCAAAGATCATTTACGCCATCATTGTTAGGCGTAAAACCAGAATAAATTACAATACTACAACTAGAGCTAGTACTTGTTGCAATAGTGAAAGATGCGGTGCCAATTAGACCATTGGCATCTGTAACTGTAACAGAATATGTGCCAGGTAAAAAGAAGTCGCTGGTATCTGTTAGGCTTGCGCCATCGCTCCAAGAATATGAATATGGAGCTGCACCGCCTAGGACTTTGACCACTGCATAGCCGTCTTGTTCATCATAGCAACTTGCGGGAAATGAATCAATACTTAAGAGCAGTGGACTTACAGCCACAATACTAGGCTGGTGAAATCCTTGAGTAAGGATGAAATTTTGGCTTGTTCCGGTAGCAATAACCGCCTCTCCGATAGTGCCGGAGATATGTAAACCACTGGATGTGGTCGCCTCTATTCCGACAGAACTAAAAACGTATTGTTCTGCACTATATTGGGCAAAAAGGCATGTGTTTACCAGTAGCATTAAGAATGCCAAACTGCTTTTTTTAATGTAAAATGCCATTTTCACCAACTCTTTTATACTCTTTCTAGGTCATTTTGTTTCAATAAAAGAACACAAAAAAATTACCTTTGAGACCTTAAAAAATAAAAAAATTTGAAGTGGTATTTTAAAGTTCAGGTTTATCTGTTTTTCGCATGGATGAAAACCAACTTCAAATTTGCTGTAAGATATTACTTCAAAAGGGGGTTCATACTTGGTAAAAAGAACATCCCTCAAAATACTCCAGTTATTTTTGCAGCCAATCACCCCAATTCTTTCATGGATGCATTTGTTGTGGGGTTTATTACTAGGAAATCAATTAATACCCTAACCCGTGGAGACGTTTTCCAAAAACCTCTGGCGCGGTACTTTTTGAGCCTATTTCGACTCCTGCCTGTTTTTAGAGGTGAAGAAGGGAAGGGGAACCTCGGTAAAAACGGCAAAACATTTGAACGATGTGTGGAATTGTTTCGTAAAAATCACAACGTCTTGATTTTTTCTGAAGGTGTTAGCACTCAACAAAAGCGATTGAGACGATTGAGAAAGGGCACTGCCAGAATTGCCTTTCAGGCATACGAAGAGCTTAGGAAGGACATCCAAATTGTTCCTGTTGGAATCAATTATACGTACCCATCCGCTCCGGAAGGAGAGTTGCTGTTGAAGTTCGGGAAACCCATAAAGGTTTCCGATTATTTTGATGATTACGTTTCCAATAACGCCCGAGCTATAAATGCTTTGACTAAAGATCTTCAGCAGAGGATTGAAAATCAAATGATAATTATTCAGGAGAAAGAGCACGAAGTATTGGTGGAAACTGTCTTTAGAATCATTAGAAACGAGTTGCCAAACCACAGATTTAAATGGATGAATACTGATGAAGAGCGTTTCAAAATTGAACGCGATGCGGCAGTTCAAATTCACAATCTTTCGACAGAAAATACAGGAGTTTTTGGTGAACTTTCAGAAACGATTGAAGCCTACATTTCTTTGTTAAAAAAGAATAGAATTTCTGATTATGGTTTGTCTTCTGGTAAACTAAACGTTAACATAACGGGTTTTGGGTTGCTATTGGGATTACCATTGTTTGTTATTGGTTACCTCTTAAGTATTGTCCCAAGAATAATGGGAGATCGGATTGCAAAGAAGACTACAAGAAAAGCCGTGGAGTTTTATAGTGCGGTCAATATTTCAATACGGATGATCATCTTTGCTTTGGTTCATATATCAATTCTTATCATGTCTTTAATGTTTGATTGGAGAATTGCCTTGTTCAATCTTTTTGCGATACCGGCAATTTCATATTTTGCCATACACTACGAAATTGCACTTAAATACTGGCTCCGTGCAAGAAGAGTTAAGTCAATCCAAAAAAGAGATCCAGAATTATTTCAAAAACTTGTGACCTTAAGATCTCGAATTATGTCCATTTTGGGGATTAAGTTTTAATATGAAAAGGCTCGACTTTATTATTGTTGGTCAGGGTTTAGCAGGAAGTATTCTGGCCTACAAGCTTTTAAAGGCGG
>JALEGO010000101.1 GCA_022763165.1 Flavobacteriales bacterium | reverse complement strand
CCAATTTGACTAAATTTGTCTTGGAATGATTTTCTTCAATCGAAGTGCGACACCACGCTGGGTAGTTTTTTTATATGACATCCTCATATGCACCGCTGCTGCTTTCTTGGCCTATTTGCTAAGATTTAACTTTGATATTCCTGAAAATGAACTTGAAGAAATGAAATGGGGTCTACCCACTATCATTGCAGTTCGTTTCATTTCGTTCCGAATCTTTAGAGTATATTCAGGTCTGTTTAGGTATACCAGTATCAATGATGCTAAAAGAGTTTTTGCCGTTTTATTTCTTGGTTCATGCTTTCTAGGGTTTCTGAACGCAGCCCGATTCTATGCGATGGATGGTCGGTTTATTGTTCCTCTTTCTGTTTTGGTCATTGATTTTTTGGGCAGCATATTCTTTCTTACCTCCACACGACTTGGAGGAAAGTTGCTCTACTCTCAGCTCTCTCAAGCCACAAAATATGTTTCAGATGTCCTAATATTTGGTGCTGGAGAATCTGGAGTTGTCGCTAAAAGAACTTTAGAAAGAGATAGAGGGACTAAATATCGCGTTATTGCTTTTCTAGATAAAGACGAGCAAAAAATAGGTAACAAGATAGAAGGAGTCAGAGTAATAAACTCGGCTAGTTTAGAAAACTTACTTCAAAAAAATTCAATTTCCCATTTGATCATTGCAATACAAAAGATTTCGAGCGAAGAGCTCAATGAGATAGTAGAGATCGCATTAAAATATGGCGTCACAGTGCGCCATGTTCCTCCAATCAACAAGTGGATCAATAGAGAGCTTAGTTTCAACCAAATAAAGCATCTAAAAATTGAGGACTTACTAGGAAGAGACCCTATTGAATTGAGTACTAAAAACATAACAAAAGAGCTCTCAAAGAAAACCATTTTGGTCACGGGAGCAGCGGGGTCAATAGGAAGTGAAATTGTAAGACAACTCCTCAAATATCCAATAGAAAAAGTGTTATTGCTAGATCATGCAGAATCTCCTCTGTACGAAATGGAATTGGAGTTGAATCAATCTGGTTACAATGGGCGATTTGAGGTATTTATAGGAGATGTAAGAGATAAAATAAGAATTAATGAGATTCTAAGTTCTAGCAATGTCGAAATTTTGTTTCATGCAGCTGCGTACAAGCATGTTCCCTTAATGGAATTAAATGCTTACGAATCCATAAGAACGAACATATTTGGAACGTTGAACGTCCTTGAAGCATGTGTTGCACACAATGTTCAGGAGTTTGTTATGATTTCTACAGATAAAGCGATCAATCCCACAAATGTCATGGGCGCTACGAAGCGGGTGGCAGAATTATTAACTCAAGCCTATTCTGAGGGCAAAATAAAAGCTGTTATCACAAGATTTGGCAATGTTTTAGGTTCAAACGGATCCGTAATACCCATTTTTAGGCGACAAATTGAAAATGGAGGCCCTATAACTGTGACCCATCCAGATGTCACTCGCTTTTTTATGACCATCCCAGAAGCTTGTCAGTTGGTGTTAGAATCATCCATTACCGGAAAGGCTGGAGAAATCTATGTCTTTGACATGGGCAAGTCTGTTAAGGTGGTAGATCTGGCTAAAAAAATGATAAAGCTTGCTGGGCTCCAGGAAGGAAAAGACATTCATATACAGTTTATTGGATTAAGACCAGGCGAAAAGCTTTATGAAGAAGTCATCAGCCAATCTGAAAATAACATTCCAACCCATCACCAAAAGATTTTAAAATCTGAAGTTAGAAGAGTAAAAAAGCCCGAACTTGAGGAGCTCTTAAGCGAACTGAAGATTGCATTGGAAGAAAAGGATATGCTTATGGCAATCAAACTGATTAAATCTGTGGTTCCTGAATATAGGAGCAAGAACTCTGTCTATCAGTCTCTTGATGAGTCAGAAAGTTAGATTAATCTTTCAGCTCTGGATCTTTTGATGTGTTGTGCTGTTCTATGTACCAATCAATAGCCTCTCTTAAACCAGCCTTGATATCATATTGTGGATCATAACCAAGATTGCGCCTGATTTTTTCTATGGAGGCATTTGAATGTTTGACATCACCTTTGCGTTCTTCCTGATGCCGAATTTCTATGTCTCCAATTCTTGGATCATAAACTGATAAAAGATCTCTAAGGCTTTCCACTATAGTATTGATAGTAGTTCGACCTCCATAGGCCACATTATAAACAGTGTTGAGTGCCTCGGTATTAATGGTTGTTGCGGCCAAAACATTGGCCTGAACAACATTCTTGATGTAGGTAAAATCTCGTGATTGTTGTCCATCTCCATAAATAACAGGACTCTTATGGCTTAACAAAGCATCTATGAATCTTGGAATTGCTGCTGCATAAGCACCATCTGGGCTTTGATTCTTTCCGAAAACATTAAAATAACGGAGTCCTATGATGTTTAAGTTATAAAGCCTAGCAAATACATCTGCATATAGCTCGTTTGTTCGCTTTGAAACAGCATACGGAGAAATAGGCATCCCAATTCGCTCCTCAATCTTAGGAAGTGTTGGCTCCGTCCCATACACAGAAGAGCTGCTAGCATACACCACCCTTCTTATATTGTTTTTCACGGCTGCCCAAAGCACATTTAAAAAACCATCTACATTGTGTTTATTTGTGTTAATCGGATTGTCTATCGATCTTGGAACAGACCCGAGTGCTGCCTGATGCAAAATGATGTCAACACCTCTGCAAGCCTTACTGAAAGCGTCAAAATCCGTAATGTCTATTTTTAAAAATTGGAAATTTGGATGATCTTCTAAACTTTCGATGTTTTTATAAAAGCCTGTTGATAGATTGTCAACACACAAAACTACGCTTCCCTTTTGCAATAATTCTTCACACAAATTGGAACCGATGAAACCGGCTCCACCAGTTATCAGTACCACTTTTGAATCTAATGTACCCGATTTTATTTCTACCACGATCCAAAGATATAAATTGAAAGCTCTTCTTGAATTTTCAGTAT
>JALEGO010000100.1 GCA_022763165.1 Flavobacteriales bacterium | reverse complement strand
GTCATCCTGAAAGGATCTGATAGTGCGAGGGCTCGTCACATTTTAAATCGATAAAATTTAATTGAGGATTCAGCTACAAATTCCAAAGAATCTAATAATTCAGTCAAATTTGATTCGGATCAATTTTCGAATTGTTCAATCACATTTATGCCATTAGTTTTGACTCAAATACATCTTATGGGTCAATTCAAAAACAACACTTATGCTATTATTGGCGCTGGCCCCTGCGGTCTAAGCGCTGCAAAAAATCTTCAAGATCAAGGAATACCTTTTGAAGGTTATGAGGCAGCTGAAGAAGTTGGAGGTTTATGGAATATTAAAAATCCGATATCATCTGTATACGAATCAGCGCACCTCATTTCGTCCAAAACCATGACAGAATATAAGGACTTTCCCATGCCCCAAAATACGCCCGATTACCCTTCGCAAAGAGAGGTATTTGGCTATTTGAAAAACTACGCTGATCATTTTGATATCAAAAAATTCTTTCACCTGAACACTTTCGTGCAAAAAATCGAAAGAATTGAAGAAGGAAAATGGGCGATACACTCAGATTTAGGGGTAAAGTACTACAAAGGGGTTTTGATTTGCAATGGCTCCCTTTCAACACCAAACCTACCAGACTTTCCAGGGGAATTCAGTGGGAAAATCATCCATTCCAAAGAATACTTCAGCGCTGACATTTTTAATAACAAAAGGGTGCTTATTGTGGGTGCCGGTAACAGCGGTTGCGATATTGCAGTTGATGCCATTCACAGAGCGAAATATGTCGACCTCAGTGTAAGAAGGGGGTATCATTTCGTTCCAAAATATGCATTTGGCAAGCCTGCAGATACCATTGGCGGAAAAATTAGAATCCCAACAAAATTGAAGATTGCAGTAGAAACTCAAATCTCGAAATGGTTTGCCGGAGACCCCGTTAAACTTGGTTTTCCAAAACCAGATCACAAAATGTTTCAGACCCATCCTATTATCAACTCATTGGTACTTTATCATTTAGGGCATGGAGATTTAAACATTAAATCCAACATCAAAAAATTTGAAGGAGATGATGTGCATTTTGTTGATGGATCATCTAGAGCATATGACATTGTGGTCTATTGTACAGGATATAAACTGGACTATCCATTTATTGATAATAGACTACTGGCATGGAATGATAGCAAAATCCCAGACTTCTATTTACAGATATTTCACCCTAGATTCAATGACCTATTTATAGTTGGGATGGTTGAATCTACAGGACTAGGTTGGGAATATCGAAATCAACAAGCCAAGCTTGTAAGCCATTTCTTAAAGGCTCAACTTCAGAATTCTTCAAAAGCCTCTGCGTTTATCGAAAAAAAGAAACAAGGCATGGTGGACCTTACTGGGCCAATGAAATACTTGGATGTACCCAGAATGGCTTTTTATGTGCACAAGCAAACCTATCAAAAAGCCATAGATCAGGCAATATCCTCATTGATATAATTATGCAAGATTTAGTTGTCATTACTGGCGCGGCTGGCGGCATAGGCAAAGAGCTTTGCTTGGCCTTTGGAAAAATGAACTTTGGGATTATTGCTTTGGACACAAATCTAGAAAGACTTGAAGATTTAGGAAAAATACTTGACAACGCAAACATTTCATTTTCCCTGAGCCATACTGATATCACGAAACTTGAAAAGCTCAATCAAGACATTGAACATTGCAAAAAGAGTTTAGGTGGACAGGTAAAGGCCTTAATCAACAACGCAGCGATCAATATTATTGGTCCTTTCAATACTTCTTCCATTCAGGGACTTCAAAAAATGATGGAGGTGAACTTGATGGGCGCTGTGAACTGCACAGCAGTTTGCCTAAAAGATCTGAATGAAAATAATGGTACCATAATTAATGTTTCAACTACAGCGGGTTTTGCACCATTGTATCACAGAACATCTTACTGTTGTACAAAATATGCTTTGCATGGTTTCTTTGAAAGTCTCAGAACTGAAAGCTCTTTGAAAATAATCATGGCCATTCCTACTTATGTAAAAACCGGTTTCGGTGCTGCCAAAAATGATGAGAAAGGTATTAAGTTACTGAGCCCGAAATTTGTAGCTTCAGAGATTTATAAAGCTTATGAAAATGGTAAGGAAACTGTATATATTGGATTTAAATCTTTGGCGGCAAGGAAGCTGTATTTACTTGCTCCTAAGCTCTTCGTCAAATTGATGCTTAAAGAACAAAAGGTAAGCTAAGAGTCCTCTATTTTCTTCAAATTTCTCGAAAAAGCCTCTTGAGAGATATCCAAAAAGTTCGCCAAGTATTTGAGTTTACCGTGTGAAAATAGTTTGGGAAACTTTTCCTTCAAATACTTAATTTTATCCGATACTGAACCTGTTTGCAGGACTTCTAATCTCTCCTCATAATTGTCGATACTATGTGCCAGTTGTTTGAGAAAAATGTCCTGGTATTGCTCGTCATTTTTCATCATGTGTTCGTGAAAAGAATGCGGTAGAACCAAAACTTCGCTTTCTTCAATGGCAATAACACTTTTTTTAGCATTTCCCTTAAAAATAAATTGGGGTAAGTCTCCCACCCAATTGAATTGATTGACTATCAGAATGGCAGTTCGAAGTTTTTCTTGCTTAAAACCGATAAACGAACCATTAATGACAATCCCAAGTTTATTTGCGGGTG
>JALEGO010000099.1 GCA_022763165.1 Flavobacteriales bacterium | reverse complement strand
TGTATGCATACCTTCTTAGAGATCCATTCCTAGTTCTTACAATCCCATTGGCATCCCTCCATCCGGTACCAGGATCATGACCTTGACGGCCAAAAATATCCACTTTAACATTATTCCTTGTCAAGACGATTGCGTCATCACCATTGTGTCTTAAATTGTTAGTTATAAAATCTGCTTTTGATTCTAGACTACTATTAGCTCTGCTATGTACAATCACATAAGTCTCATGAGGCAACAAGGTACCTGACATTGTCACACTGCTTGTAGCAGTATTCGAACCATCTTTATAGTTGACCAAGCTTACTTTACTCATATCAACTGTATCTAAAGTTGGGTTATAGATTTCTATAGCCTTGTTATAACCAAACCCTTCTAGATACTCTGAAATAAAGATTTCTTTACCATTGCACGTATCTGGAACCTGTTGACCACTCAAACAAAAAGGTGTAACCTCTTCTAGACCAAAAGACCCACCTGTTGCAAGAACAGTGCCTTGATTATCCAGGGTATATGATCCCAGACCATAATCACAACAAATGCCATCACCGTGAGAGTCCATAAATTTCAGCTTATAACAGCCATTAGGTAAGCATCCAGGGATTTGCATTTTTGTTCCTGCGGTATTGGGGCCATAGTTATCACCAGACATCACAATCACGCCTAAATCATCTGTAATCTCCCAGCTTGTCTCATCGGGGTATTGGTCAAATGTAATGGTCATAACAATTGGGTTGCAATTGGACACAACACTGTCCTGCAATTCAATGCTATCGGGCAAGCTGCACCCTTGATTGTCCAAACAGGTCAAATTATACCAGCCTGGAGGAAGGTTTGAAATTGAAGATGCTTGACCGCCTGTCGACCATGAATACTTATAAGGCGATTGACCGCCTGTAATATGGCTTGAAACAGTCCCGCCTGTTCCCTGTATTGGACTTACATAACTAAATGAGTTGGCCAAAGGACTATAATTTGGAATATTCGCTGTTTCAGTGGCATTTCCATTGGCATCAGTGACCGTCACTGAATAACTACCTGATGAAACACCATTGATTTGATGGTTCGTAGAACCGTTACTCCACTGATAGCTATAGGGCGGTGTACCTGAATTTACAATAACTTCAATTTTCCCTAGATTGTTCGATTTACAGTCAACCGTTGGTAGCACCGTAATATCAGGACCAACGGGACCTGCTTGAACACAAAAGTTGGTTGTATCCTCACGTCCAAAACTTCCACCCGATGCAACTACCCCACTAAGATTCTCAAGAAGAAACGATCCATTTCCATATTGGCAACACAATCCATCACCATATGAGTCTTTAACTCTGAGAGTATAACATCCAGTAAAAAGACATATGCTATCTCGAATTGTTGTCAATGCTTGAGCGGGTCCATATGGCCCTCCTGAAAGGACAATATTACCCTGAGCATCCACTATTTCCCAAGAGGTTTCTGCAGGGTATTTATCTAATGTAAGCGTGAATACAAAGGGCTCACAAGAAACTGCACTGTCTTGTAGTAACATGCTATCTTGCAATGTACAGCCCTCATCATCAACAACAGTCAAATTGTACCAGCCTGGAGTTAGGTTTGATATGGAAGCCGACTGACCTCCATTTGACCATAAATATTGATAAGGAGAAGCACCTGAAGAAACATGACTTACAATTGAACCTCCTGCTCCAAATATTGGACTTGTATAAGAAAAACTATTTTGAAGTGGAGCATAGTTTGGAACAACAACACTTTTCACCACAGTGTCATTCGCATCCCAAACAGTAACACTATAATTCCCCGACACTATATTATTGATCTGATCGCTTGTAGCTCCATTACTCCACAGATAGTTGTAAGGAGGGTTCCCTGAGACAATATCGACTTTCGCATTTCCAAGATTCGTATTACATACTACCGAAGAAGATATTGTATAATTCAAAGAGACGGAGCCATTGCACAGATCAATTCTTGCATACTGATTTGAAGATGCCACTGAATTATTCGTGGTTTCTGTAAATTGCGTTGTGCTTGAATTCAAGCTCCAAACCCTTTCACCAATTTGGGGTTCGTTTAGAGTCCCAAAAGTTACATCTACAAGTAGACAATTGTTAAACCCGGTGTCTGTCCTAAATAATACCGCATCTCTTCCTCCAAAATAGGAAGTGTCTGAAAACGCATGTGCTAAAAAGCCATTGTTTGGATTTCCATTGTTGTACATTTTTACTGCATTTAATCCTGGACGTTTCTTGGTCCAAATCAAACTACCAGAGGCACTGAATTTTCGAACATGATTTTGAATGGGCGCATTATTGTAACCGTAAGAGACATAAACATCTCCGTTGTTTGCCACTTCTATATCCATATTATGACTAGTCACTTGCTTATTCCATGTTATCATGTCTTGCTGCCAAACGATATCCAAATTACTACTCAGTTTAATGATACTAGCTAAATACTCATCATGTGGTGATGTGTATTTCTGTTTAGCGGCTCCCACGATATATCCCCCATCAGGACTTGGGATAACTTTAATCAATTCCAAAATTCGTTGACCTCCTGGGTCGAACATCTTTGATCTCAATACATTTCCATTTTTGTCAAATTCAGCAATACAACCTATTTTCCCTGCTGTATAATTTTTACCAACTTGAGTAATGCCTCCATATGGGTTTGGGCAGGCATCAAAAAATTCATTATCTCCGTTGTTTGCAGCTACTGAATTCAAAACATTTCCATTTCCGTCAATTTTTAGGAATAACGCGCCATCAACACCTGTAGCTTTTGATAATAAGTGCCGTGAGGATATTACATATTCATCATTTCCCAAATGATTAAAATCTGCTGATAATTCTCTGGTGTTTGCGGTAAACTCTTTTGACCAAATAACGTTTCCGGTTGCTGATAACCGAGTCACTACAAAGTTCATAATGTTCCCTGGTAAATTTCTGATTCCCAAAGTCATGACCTCTCCATTGGGTCCGACTTTAATTTTTTCATAAGAGGCAGAATCAGAAAGTTCTCTTGACCAAATGATTTTTCCTTCAGCATCAATTTTAGACACAACTCCTTGGGTTCCGTTATTTGAAATTGCCAAGTATGTTTTGCTCGAATAGCAATAATCAACATCCAAAATGTCATTATCCAAATTATTGCCATAGCCGTATGACCATGAAGTATTAAAAGGATTCCCGAAAATGTTCACTACAGCCTGATCGGAACAAATATTTCCAGTACATGTACTGTCACTAAAGGATACTAAGGAATAATTTGTTGAAGATGTAGGTGAAACATTTAGCACAAAAGGATTTTGATAAACGGAATTGACATTATAATTGTTTGTTCCATCGGTATATACAAAACTCCATGGAGCCTTACCTGTAAATGACACCAAAAGGCTTACTGGATTGCCTGAAAATCCATTGTATATACCAGATAAACAAGCTGTAGGATCTTCTATCTCTATGGCTCCTGGTTTGGTAATGGTATCCGTTCCGTCATTGTTAGAAACAATAAGGGTAATGTCATAACTTCCTGGAGCATTATAAGATACTGTAGGAGATTGCAAACTTGATGAAGAAGGGCTTCCTCCAGGAAAGATCCATTTCCAACTTGTGACAGGATTGTTACTCACAGTTTTATCTATTGGTGTAAAAGAATTGCCTGGACAGCCTTTACTATCACCCGATATCTCAAAATTTGCATGAATTGGGCCCAGGCCAAGAAGTGCCTCATAAGCATCTATCAATCCGTATCCCATATTTGCATTCCACGAACCGTTAGGTCGGCTTCCATTGTTAGAATAGGTATAAATATCTGAGCGCACCTTTCTCGCGGTAGATTCAATTATTTTAACCACTTCACTTCTTTTTAGAGAAGGCTTCTGAGCAAGTATTAATGCACAAACTCCTGCCGCTGCTGGGCAGGCTGATGATGTACCATTAAAAGTAGCATGATAATCGCCATTCGAATATCCATTTCTACCAGATCGTGTTGGAGCGTTGTCAGTTGTATAAATTTTTACTCCTGGAGCAACAATATCAAGTAATGGACCATAACAGCTTCCCCAACCTTCTCCATCACAAGAACTGGGATTTTTTCTTTCTCCACATGGGCTCATGGCCCCGACCAGTAATATTTCAGAAAATTGAGAACCAGGCCATCTTACATTTTGATTGTTTTCATTTCCAGCAGCAAAAACGACAACTGTCCCCAAACCATTTCTCCCCAATGTTAAACAATCCCAGATAGCATCTGATAAAATAGAAGACGGTGTGTAGCCACCCCAAGAGTTACTTATAACATCAACACCCTTGGTCCTGGCCCAGTTAAACCCACTAGCTAATTGTTGAGGCGTATCACCATTAGTTAAGTTTATACTTATAGAAGTGAGTGTCGCATCAGGAGCCACACCGGAAACTCCTAAGTTATTTTGGGGTGCTCCAACAATACCAGCGCATGCAGTTCCGTGATCTCCTCTCACTTGTGAAGGTGAAGAACCAGATTTGGCGTCAAAGCCATTATTGACCACATTGGACATCAGGTCCGGATGATTCATTTCAAACCCATGATCGAAAATTGCAACATTTGCTCCCGATCCAGACGTAATAGTCCAGGCTTTTTCGGTATTCAAATCTATTCCTGCGTACTGATTTCCATATTGTCCTGTATTATTTATCCCCCATTGTTGAGAGTAGTAAGGATCTGATATCAATTCTAGATCATGATAGGCGAAAGCAGGTTCATAATCGGATTGGCGATTGAGCCAAAATCACAGAAAGATTTGGATAAGTTGGGTATGGGCTTGGCAAAGCTTGCTGAGGAAGATCCAACATT
>JALEGO010000098.1 GCA_022763165.1 Flavobacteriales bacterium | reverse complement strand
TGGCAAGGAATCAGTAGGCCTTCCCAAGCACATCATTGAAGATTCCAAATATGAGTCTTATAAAATACCACTCTACAACGAACACATCAGAAGCCTAAATTTGGCAAATGCAGTAGCGATTACTGTCTATGAAGGATTAAGACAGTCTTTTTAAGTTGTTGATATTGAGGTATTTTATATTTTTTCTTGAAATTTTCTATTCCAGAGGTAGGGTACTTCCTTATTCATGCGGTAACATCTTGAGAAAGTATTCCGTACACTTAATTTTATGCTATGAATAAAAGATTCTTTTTGCTTTTGATTTTACCTATAACGGTAATCTTGATTTCTTCAACTTTGGACCTCGACAGCTTGCTGGATTATGAAAATCAGATTATACCATCCTATATTACCAAGGACAACACAACTACCAACATCATAACCGATGAAGGAGTGACTCTTGGCAGAGTCCTGTTTTACGATAAGAATCTGTCAGCCAATAACACCATTGCATGCGCAAGCTGTCATATTCAAGAGTTTGCCTTTGGTGATACTGCTGTTGCAAGTATCGGTCTTAATGGAGGAACAACAGGAAGACATTCGATGAGATTGATCAATGCACGTTTTTCAGATGAAGCAAGATTCTTTTGGGATGAAAGAGCAAACACCTTGGAAGATCAAACGACCATGCCTATTCAAGATCATGTGGAAATGGGATTTAGCGATACCAACGGAGATCCTGATATAGATTCGCTAATAAGAAAATTGGAGACGCTAGAATACTATAATCAACTGTTTCAATTCGTTTATGGTGATACTATAATTACAGAAAGCAGACTTCAAGAATGTTTAGCTCAATTCGTAAGATCCATTCAGTCTTTTGATTCTAAGTTTGACCAAGGTAGATCTAATGTAAATGGAAACGGAGTGCCGTTTAGCAATTATACAAACGATGAAAATAGCGGTAAGCAGCTCTTTCTTCTCGCTCCTCAGTTTGACAATCAGGGAAATAGAGTAGGAGGTGGTTTAGGATGTCAAGTTTGCCATCAAGCGCCTGAATTTAGTATTAATCCTACATCAAGAAACAATGGAGTGATTTCAAGCTTGACACTAAGTATAGATGTGGACAACACCAGGTCACCGACCTTAAGAGATTTGTTTGATCAAAACGGAAATCTTAATGGCCCTATGATGCATGATGGTTCTTTTATGACAATTGATCAAGTTCTGGACCATTATGATTCCATTCCAAATCAAGCCGGTAACAATAATTTGAGCCCATTATTAAGACCACAAGGTAACTTGCAGAGATTACACATGACAACACTGGAAAGAAGCCAGCTGATTGATTTCTTAAAAACATTGTCAGGAAATGATGTGTACACCAACGCAAAATGGAGTAACCCATTTACAAACGATAGTCTTATCGTTTTAGGTGGAAACACATCTATATCTTTAACGGATTACACATATGATAGAGTCAAGGTTTACCCCAATCCCTTCATCGAATCAATTTATGTGGAATGGGAGGAAAATTCGCAATCTCAAGTTGACCTTTACGATATTAATGGTAAGTGGTTAAAATCAATACCAGCTAACACCCATGTGAACTTGAGTGATTTAGGCCGAGGTATTTATTTGTTAAGGATTGGAAAGGCCTCGCAGCGAATTGTAAAACTCTAGATAGAATTTTGGACTGACTTACGGCATATTCTTTGAATGTCTTAATTTCAACTTCTAAATTGAATATTATGATAAAGAATGTCATTTGTCTTTTAATCATATGTCAAACAATATTTTCACAGGCTCAGGTTGTTTGTAGTCAACCAAACAAAGATCGACTTATTCAAATTTTGGATCAGCTGAATGACAGTTCGTTAGCGAATATGGAGACTGGAAATTTAGCTGTTGAAATTGGGAAGCTTTTTTTAGGTGTGCCTTATGTGGCAAAGACCTTAGATGGAGGAAAAAAAGAGCAATTGGTGGTCAACATCAAAGAACTTGATTGTACAACATATTTGGAAAATGTGGTGGTTTTGACACGGTTAACAAGAACAGGTCGTTTGGATTATGAAGAGTATTTAAAGGAACTCGAGTTTGTTCGATACCGCAAGGGGTTACTTGATGGATACAATTCTAGACTTCATTACTTTTCAGATTGGATTTTTGAAAACGCTCAAAAAGAAATAATTCAAGATGTTACTGAAAATGTTGGTGGAATGCCCTATAGTATTCAGCTTGATTTTATGTCCAAACATCCACAGTACTACCCGCAACTTTCAAACGATGATCTTGTGGATCAAGTTCGTAAAAGAGAAGAAACAATCAACAAGAGGCCATATTACTATATTCCCAAATCCGAGCTAAAACAGCATCAAGAAAAAATTAGAAACGGTGACTTGATAGCAATTACAACAAGTATTGCAGGACTAGACATTGTTCACGTTGGTTTTGCTATTTGGAAAGACCAAGATCTCCATCTTTTGCACGCTACAACTGATGATGATCAAGTAGAAATAAGTACACTTCCGTTAGTCTCAAGACTGAACAAATTCAAAAACCAAACTGGGATTATAGTTGCCAGAATGAAATAATCAAATATTCAAGATCCTTTCTATTTTGAAAAGCAAAATCATATGATTAATTTCCCCTGATTTTATTTGTAATGGCAAGGATTTTATGTTTGTTTTTCCTTTTCTGTCAGAGTTTTTCATATGGTGAAACGTTGAAGAGCTTATACTGGTCGGAAAATCAAAACCATTTGTACGATAGTATTGCATATGATCTCATTACAAATCCTGAGGCTGTTTATTCTTTTGTTGATAGAGTGCAGAGACAATGTGCGCTAGAAAACAATCCAGCAGGTATTGCGACTAGCCTTGTGCAAAAGGCTTATATCTACCGCGTAACAACTTTGAATAACATTGATTCAACAATAAAACTTCTCTATGGTGCGAAAAAACTAGCATTACAATTAGAAGATCCCGTGATCATTTCAACGGTCTATGCGGATT
>JALEGO010000097.1 GCA_022763165.1 Flavobacteriales bacterium | reverse complement strand
TCATAGGGAAGCGCCATTAATAGCTAATGATCCATTAGCAGATAACACTGATTTGTATGCATTCAGAAGCCCAGATGATACAAATACAGTAACAATAATTGCAAATTATATTCCAACAGAGGCAGCATTCGGAGGACCAAATTATTATTCCTTCGGAGAGAATATTCGATATGAAATTCATATCGATAATGACATCAATACTGCTGGTGATGATATCATTTACAGATTTACGTTTACCAAAGTTAATGAAGACCCCACTACTTTTTTTAACATAAGGTTAGGTCTTCAAAACTTGAAGACGACATACACCTGTGAAAGGAGTGTAGATGGAGGTGCTACTTTCACCGCTATTGTGACAAATGGAACCGTGCCAGCACCAAATATTGGTCCACGATCCATTGAAGATCCAGTTCTCGGCCTTAATGCAGCAAACTATGATGCCTTGATAACTAGCGCTATAACCAGTGCTACCACCGGAGAGTCCGTATTTTGCGGTCCTTCTGATGATCCATTTTTCGTTGATCTAGGTGGTATTTTTGATCTTGGAGATGCTCCAAGACAAAATAACAATGGAATGGTTAGAGATGGTTTAGCTAAGCTAAATACACATTCTATCGCCATTAAGATTCCAATTGCAACTTTACAAAAGGACGGAAAGGATGTGACTCAAGCTGCCAACATTTTGGACGGAGACTATGTAATAGGCGTCTGGGCTTCTGCAAGCAGAATGGCTACTCGAACGCTCAACACTTCTGGAGGTGGTTATACAGATTCCGGAAATTGGGTGCAAGTTTCAAGATTAGGAATGCCACTAACCAATGAAGCAGTAATCCCTGTTGGTATGAAGGATAAATGGAATGCTATGACACCTTACCAGGATCTGGACAGTCTTTCTGTTTTTGGAAATTATTTCTACAATCCAGAATTGGCATTGTACATGGATGATGATTTGTTTGGAAGTGCTGTGCCGGCAATGTCGGGTTTAAGAATTCAGAGAAACGCTCTTCAATCATTTGATTTTGGTAATGGACAATCAGGGCTTTATGGTTTAAAAGGAAATCCAGCGCTTGCGGGTACTGCCTTAGATGATGCTGTTTTTGGTACTTTATTATTGCCAAAAGATAGCAGTCCAAGATCAGTAGATTTATGGCCGATATTCCATACGGGAGCTCCCAATATGCCTCCCTATCAGTTGGCAACCGGAAAAGCGTCTGGACCACTTTCAGCAGGAAAGCCTTTCATTAATAACTTTTTACCAAATGGTGGAGATATGTTGAGATTGAATATGGCAGTTCCTATTACAGATAGGAATGATCCTAATTTTAGTTCTCTTGGATTGGTTCATGCTGCGGTTTTAGGTCTCACAGATGCAGCCTATACCTCCACAGGAACGGCTCTTCAGTGGATTCCAAATATGGATGGTTTCCCCAATGGAAGAAGGTTGGAAGATGATGTGACCAGAATAGAATTACAGGCAGTAAGTGGCGTAGTATTAGCTGCTGTGGGTTTGTGGTATGATGACTTCAATGCTGCTGATACTACCGCTTCTCCTGTTACCAATTATTTATTGAATGTCCTTAACTTCTCGACTGGTGTAGAGGAAAATGATACTACGTTTAAAACGACTTTTCCTTACGTTCAATCACCTTGGAGAGGAACAGACATATAACCAAAAATTTGATGAAAATGAATTTATATAGAATATGTAAAAAGTTGATTCTTTCGGCCGGGGCCATTTTGACTCTTGCTACAGCTTCAGCTTCCAGTCATAGAGAGGCACCTCTGATTGCCAATGATCCTTTGGCTGATAATACGGACTTGTATGCATTTAGAAGCCCAGATGATACAAATACAATTACGATTATTGCAAACTACGTGCCTTTTCAAGCACCTCATGGAGGGCCAAATTATTATGGTTTCGGTGAAAACGTGCGTTATGAAATTCACATTGACAATGATGTGAGTACAACAGGTGATGATATCATTTATCGATTCACTTTTTCTAAGATAAATGAGGATCCATCAACTTTCTTTGCGATTCGTTTAGGCCAAGAAAATCATAAAACGACCTATACCTTGGAGAGAAGTGTTGATGGAGGTACAACCTTCACAACAGTTGTGAGTAATGGTACGGTTCCTCCTCCAAACATTGGCGAAAGATCCATAGAAGGAGCGGCAGGCTTGAATACAACGTATGCTGCATTGATGGGGAACGCTATTGAAACGGCTTCAACTGGTGAAAATGTATTTTGCGGTTCCGTTGATGATCCATTCTTCGTAGATCTAGGAGGAGTATTTGACCTCGGAGATCTCCCAAGACAAAGTGGTGCTCCAAAAGATGGAGTAGCATGTGCTAATGTGAGTACAATAGCAATTAAAGTGCCTATTTCTACATTACAGAAAGATGGAAAAGATGTGAGTCAGGCGACTAATATTTTGGATGGTGATTTTGTAATAGGTGTTTGGGCTTCTGCCAGCAGGCCTCAAATCAGAACGCTTTCTGCAATGGGTGCACCAATGTTTTCAGGCCCTTGGGTACAAGTTTCAAGATTGGGAATGCCCTTGACTAATGAAGCTGTTATTCCAATTGGCAATAAAGATCTTTGGAATGCCATGAGTCCCTATGATGAGATTGCTGATACGATTTTAGACGAGCATTTCTTTAATCCGGAATTGGGTTTATATATGGATAATGCATTGTTTGCTCCAGCAGTGCCTGCAATGGCCGATCTTAGGATTCAAAGAAATTCATTGGCGCAAGTATTTGGAGGCTTTGATTTTGGAAATGGTAATGATGGTTTGTATCCTTTAAAAGGATCGCCTGCAGTTGCGGGAACTGCATTGGATGATCTTATATTTGGAACACTTCTCTTGCCAAAGCCCGGTTCACCAAGATCTGTGGATCTATGGCCAATTTTTCACACGGGGGTTCCCAATTTAGAACCGTATCAATTGGCCACCGGTAAGACAGCATTTAATCCGTTAACAACAGGTAAGCCTTTTATTAACAACTTTCTACCGAATGGTGGAGATATGTTGAGGTTAAATATGGCCGTACCTGTAACAGATAGAAATGATCCTGCTTTTAGTGCTCTTGGATTGATTCAAGCTGCTGTATTAGGACTTACAGATCCAGCTTACACATCTAGTGGGACCGCACTTCAATGGATTCCGAATATGGACGGCTTTCCAAATGGAAGAAGATTAGAGGATGATGTAACGAGAATAGAACTTCAAGCTGTCGCTGGTACTGTATTATCGGCAATTGGTTTGTGGGAGGATGACTATGATACAACAGGATCTCCTGTTACACCGATGTTGCTTGCGGCTCTAAGTTATAATACCGGTATAGGGAATAACGATACAACTTTTCAAAGTTCGTTTCCGTATGTCCAAATGCCATGGAGCGGAACAGGTAAATGTAGTGGTATGGAAATCGCTTACAATCAACCAGCAATTCTGCCGCCTACTTGGACGCAGCCCCCTGTTGGTGTAGGTCTAAGTGCACCTGAGGGTTCAATGATCAACTACCCAAATCCTTTCACTGATGCTACAACTTTCAGGTATATGATAACCAACACCGAAAGAATAATCATCACTGTTTATGATTTGCAAGGTAAATTGATCGAACAGGTGCTAGATAGAAGAGTTGATCAGGGAATACACGATGTTACTTGGAATACTGAGATGCTAAAGACCGGTGTGTACATCGCAAAAATGCAGAAGATTACGGAAGAAGGAGTGTCTACTCTTCAATCTGTGAGGTTAGTAAAATCTAGATAATTAACAAGAATGGCTGCTGCATTGTGCGTAGCGCTGGGGTTGAAAAAGCAGCAGCCATTCTTAATT
>JALEGO010000096.1 GCA_022763165.1 Flavobacteriales bacterium | reverse complement strand
GATGGATAACAAAATTGAAGACAGAGTTCATCAATCGGGATTTTTTCGCTAATCAAAAAGAAAAGGGCTTAACTAAAAAATTGATAGGGTTTGAATTGTTAGATAGGGGAATACCAAGAAAAGGTTACAAAATCCTCGACAAAGACGGCATGGAAATTGGTGAAGTTACATCTGGAACCATGTCTCCTTCTCTACAAAAACCAATTGGAATGGGATACGTTAAAATTGATAACGCCAAAGTGGGAGAGGAGGTTTTAATTGAAGTTAGAAATAAGCAAATCAAGGGAATCATTGCTAAGTTTCCCTTTTACAAAAACTAAACTATGCCCAAACCAACAATACAAGTCTGTTTTTCCCCAGATCTTTATCATCTCTATGATGACCCAGAACAGATCGTGGTAGTTATTGATATTTTGAGAGCCACATCTGCAATTTGCACCGCAATTGAACATGGAGCAGAAAGTGTAATCCCTGTGGCATCTTTAGAAGAAGCTCAAGAGTACAAGAATTTAGGTTACCTCGTTGGTGCAGAAAGAGGAGGGAAAGTCGTTGAAGGTTTCGATTTTGGTAATTCTCCTTATACCTATATGAATGATCGCATAAAGGGCAAGAACTTAGTGCTGACCACTACAAACGGTACCAGGGCAATTGAGACTTCTAAAAATTCGCATACCGTGGTCATAGGATCTTTTCTGAATATAGATGCACTCATTGACTGGCTCCTCAACCAAACCAGAAACATCGTTCTTCTTTGTTCAGGATGGAAAGGCAAATTTAATCTTGAAGATTCTCTATTTGCTGGCAATGTTGTGCAAAGGTTGATTCAAGTTGATGCTTTCAAAAGGACAGATGACGCAGCACTTTGTACAAAATATCTTTATGAAATGGCACATAATGATCCTTTTACTTTTTTGCGTAAATCAAGCCATGGTCAGAGATTGGCCAAATTAAATCTTAAAGAAGATATTAGATATTGCCTCCAAGTAAATAAAACTTCGAAGATTCCAGTGCTACAGGACGGTAGACTTGTGGCTTTGGATGTCAAAGAAACCTTAATGAGTTAAAATGAGATTGTATTTTAAAATCATTCTAGTTCTTTGTATTCTTACCGGATTACTTTTCCTAAAGGCTAAACCTACAAAATGCTGGGGGTTTTTCGCTCATAAGCGAATTAACCGATTGGCTGTGTTAACCATTCCTCAACCTCTTATTGGTTTTTATAAACGAAATATAGAGTTTGTCACAGAGCATGCTGTTGATCCTGATAAAAGGAGATATGGTTCGGATGTTGAAGCACCTAGACATTACATTGATATTGACCATTATGATGAAGAAATACCATTTGAAGTGGTACCAAGAGATTGGGAAGCAGCTAAACTAAAATTTACTGAAGATACACTCAATGCTTATGGAGTAGTTCCGTGGTGGATTCCCAAATTGTATAAGAGGCTCGTATATGCCTTCAAAGACAAAAATGTTGAACGTATTCTTGCTTATTCTGCTGATTTAGGACATTATATTGGTGATGCTCATGTCCCACTTCATACAACTGAGAATTATAATGGACAGCTCACTGGACAAAAGGGAATTCACGGCTTTTGGGAATCCAGATTACCTGAACTAAAATCTGAGGATTACGATTTTTTAACTGGAAGAGCTGTTGTTGTGAAAGATGTTTCGAATTTTATCTGGGATGTGGTAGAAGAAAGTCATGCTGCCGTTGATTCAGTGTTATCATTTGAACGAGCCTTAACAAATGAGTTTAATGCAGATGCAAAATATAGTTATGAAAGGAGGGGGAATACCACTGTGAAAGTGTACTCTCAAGAGTTCTCAACTGCCTATCACAATAGATTAAGTGGTATGGTTGAAAGAAGAATGAAAAAGGCTATTCTATCAGTAGGAAGCCTTTGGTATTCTGCTTGGATTGAGGCCGGAGCTCCAGAACTTGATAACGTTGAGATGAGTGAATTATCTGAAGAGTTTCAAAATCAGTTAAAAGAGGAAACCGATTATTTTCAAAAGGGAGTCATAAAGGGCAGAATTCATGACAACTAGCTTCTAGCCAACCATTTTCCAAGTTGTATTAGATCCGTAGTTAAAATCAATGATTAACTCTGCTACATTACCATCAGCATCAATCCCCCAGTACATACTTTTGTATCCGGTAAAACCACTAAGAATAGCATAACTTTTGTCAGCCTCTGATACTATAGTGTATCCTTTTTCGCCCATTTCTGCAGTCTCAAGTTGTTGTTTTGAGTTTTCTAAAAAAACACTATCTCCAATAATTAATTTCATGCTTTCCATATTGACCCCCATAAAATATCCTGATTTTTGAATTGAATCTTGAAAGAAGGTTGCTGGAACCCATTTAACAGATTGATTTTTAGATAATTTTAACTTTGCGAAAGAACAAATTTCAATCCCATCATAGCAAATAACTTGTAAAGGATAGTTTCCAGGGGTTATTTTTTGTGCAAGAACTCGTTTACTTTGATTTTTATCACCATATAGGGTTATTGAGCCTGATTCTAGGTGAATCTCACCGCAATTGGTCAACTTATGGGTGTAATATTTTTCACCAGATTCACTATCATACGGATCAAAATCTAGATTCAGAAATTTTTGATTCGGATTGAATATTTGATTAAAATCTGGTATCTCCAATCGAAACCTTTCGTCAATGGGCGTGCCACTAAAAAAGGCAAAAGAACCCTGTGAAAGATCTGCTCGTTCAATTGACCATGTAAGCCCGTTACCCGTGAGTGCTGAAAAAATGTAAAGCATACCTCCTTTCACCCAAGCCTTGGACTCTGTTTCCTCATCTTTATTTAAGTTCTTGGTCAATTCCTCATACTCAAAACCTGAGAATCTCTTTGTCAAAAAATCAAAAACATCTTTTTTAATTTTTTTTACTCTTTTCTTCTTCATACTAAAATAACTGGCGTTGATACTTGTTACAATTCCATCTTCATTAAAAGAATAAACCACAGAAAGACCATCATCTTCATATAAATACATGCCATCCAGATGCTCATCTTTAGAATAATTTTCCTTCTCATCAGGATACCCTTCAATCTCTTCAAGTTCTGTTAAAGTGGTCTTGAATATAGAAATACCTCTAAAATCCCCACCTAATTTCGGTTTCAATATATTTTTAGTTTTTCTACTTAAATTGTAGACCTCGCTGCTTTCGTCAGGTTTCGTAGAATCAGTTTTGGTCTTTGAACTTTCACTTCCGATCGCCAAAAAAATGAATATGGCAATTAGCACAAGTGAATAAAGCGTGGGTTTTATATTCATATAGATTTAAAAATAGGCATTTAAATATATTTTTATAGTAGTGTGTAAATTAGTTTTTTAAGGAAAAATTGAAAAAATAGCCAAAATAAAAAAGCCCCCTAATTAGGAGGCTTTAAAATCTATATTTAAAGTTTTATTTCAAAATGATGGGCACCACGGTTTGATAATTCTTTTGATCATCAAATTCCATCAAATATAATCCGGATTGAAGCAACGAGATATCAAAAGTCATGGCTTCATTACTTATGTATCTAATATCGCTAAATAGTAACTCACCCAGCATATTTCTTATGTTGATTTTGTAGATTCCTTTTCCAGTAGAACTCAATAATCGCACATTAATCATGTCAGATGTGGGATTTGGGTATACATTGAATCGATCTACTGTACCAAGCTCTTCAATGCTTAAAGGGGAGGCTTCGACTCCAAACAGAGCATTTACAACACAACCGTTTGAATCACGTACCTGGACATTATAATTTCCGATGTCCAAACCAGAAATATCTTCTGTAGTTTGTCCGCCAGGAGACCAAGTATATACGTATGGAGCAGCTCCTCCTGATACTGTTATATCAATCCATCCATTAGACTGATTTGGAATAGTTGGGTAAGCTATACCTGTAACAGATAAATCACAAAAGTCATTTATAGTATCATATCCTATTGCTTGACAGCCTGCATCATCTGTTATAGTATAGGAATACACTCCTGGAGTCAAATTATTTGCGCCACTGGAGTTGTTAAAAACATTAGGAGACCAAGAGTAGGAGTAGGGAGCGGTTCCACCAACTGGTGTCAAAATAATTGAACCATCATTGGCGCTCGGTCCGGATTCATGATTTACTTGTGAAGTAAGAGACATATTACATGAATCCTGTCCAACCGAATAACATGTATCAATTATACATCCAACCGAATCATCGGTTATGGTAACACAATAATTTCCTGCAGCTACATTGGTCAAAGAAGAACCAGTTTGCCCATTACTCCATAAGTATGAAAATGGACCTGGAGTTCCTGAAACAATAAGATGAATTGAGCCATTAGTGCCTGTAGGACCTGTTGAATTGATGATCAAAACCGAATCAATGGACATTTGTTTGCATAAGAAGGGTAGAACATCAAACGTATCGATAACCATACAACCAACAGAATCCATTACAGTTAAGATATATGAACCAGGAGCGAGATTACTCAGGCTACTAGAACTAGCGCCATTACTCCAGCTATAGGTGTAGGGAGCAATACCATTCGAAACGGACACGGAAATAGCACCATCATTCGCTCCAAAACTTGATTCATTCGTAATGTTACCAAGAACTTGGAGATTGCAAGAAGCAGCACCAACAATGAAAGTCATTGAGTCAGCACATCCTAAACTATCATCTACGTAAACAGTATAAATGCCTTGGGGAATATTATTTAAGTCTTCGGTTGTAGCTAAATTTGACCATAAGAAAACTGGTGAGCTTGCTCCTGATACTGTCACATCAATAGCGCCATCGCTGGCACCCGGAACCGAAGCATCGGTTACAACTCCAGATAAAGTAAGAAGACATGAGTCCCAGATATTAACATATGTCGTGTCTCTGCATCCTAGGGTATCACTTACAACAACATAGTAAGAGCCGACACCAATATTGTTTATTGTTGTATTGGAACCACCATTCGACCACATATAAGTGTAGGGCGGTGCTCCGTTGATCACTTGAGTAACGCTTGCAGAACCATCGGTTGCCAATGGACCACTCGTAGG
>JALEGO010000095.1 GCA_022763165.1 Flavobacteriales bacterium | reverse complement strand
CTGGTAGGTCTAGTACTAGCCTCTTGTTCTTTAAGTGCTCAACAATATGTGCAATTCACGCACTTCATGTATAACACGATGAGCATCAATCCTGCTTATGCAGGTAGTCGAGATATGCTCAATGTAACTGGTCTTTATAGAAATCAATGGGCAGGCTTAGATGGCGCACCTGAGACTATAAACTTATATGCTCACTCTCCGGTAGGAAAGGGTGTTGGCATGGGCTTATCTTTCATCAACGATAAGGTAGGGCCAATAAGCCAAACGAATCTTACTTTTAGTGGATCATATACCATTCAAACTTCTGAGACTGGTAAACTGGCTTTTGGTCTAAATGGAGCTTTAAATATGTTTCAAGGAAATACCCAAACCCTAAAGACCGTAAGCCCTGACGACCCATCTGTAATGAATGGAGTTGAAAATACAAGCCATGGCAACTTTGGTGCTGGAGTCTACTATTATACTGACAAATTTTATGCTGGGTTTTCTGCACCCAAGCTACTGAAAGAAGAACTTAAAGTAGGTAACTCTGTGAATAACAGCATCCAACATTACTATTTACTTGGAGGCCTAATGATTGATATTAACGAAGACCTGATTTTCAAACCATCCTTGATGACGAAGTTTGCTTCAAACTCACCCATGAGCGTAGATTTAAGTGCTCAGGTCCTTTTTCAAGAAAAGATTTGGGGAGGCCTTATGTATAGATGGCAAGATGCTTTCGGGTTGCTAGTAGGCTACCAGTTTACTGATCAATTTCAATTGGGTTATTCTTATGACATTAATACTTCTAAACTGAACCAAGTAAACAGTGGTTCACACGAAATATACATGAGTTATGACTTCATTTTCAAGTCTGACAAAGTAATTTCACCTCGTTTATTCTAATCACTTACACCGAAATTTAGTACTATGAGATTTTTTTTGATTATCTCTTTAAGCCTCTTTGGCCTTGCCTCCTATACACAAGAGGTTAACAAAAAACTAACCAAAGCCGATAAGCTTTACAATGACTTAGCATTCTCACAAGCAGCTGAATTATATGAAGACTTAGCAAAAAAATTCATTTCAACTGAACATGTGTCCAAGAAGCTCGCTTACTGCTACTTGAAAATGAATCAACCTGATAAAGCAGAGAAATGGTTCGCGAAAGTAATGGAACAAAGCAACAAGACTACTGAAGATATATACAATTATTCTTGGGCCCTACGATCCAACAAGAAACAAAAAGATGCTGATATTTGGATGGATAAATTTAGTGCGGCAATGCCAACTGATTCCCGTGCTCAACGACACAAAAACCAAGTTGAAATTCGAGAATCTATTTTAGCAGACAACGATAGGTTCAATGTGTATTCTCTATCGATCAATTCAGAACAATCAGATTATAGTCCAGCTTTTTGGAAGGACAAATTAATATTTGTTTCAGGCAGGCCCAATGCTCAAGGTATATTAAGGAAACACTCTTGGGGTAATGAGCCTTTCAGCGATCTTTATTCAGTAAAAATAAATGAGGATGGCACGCTTTATTTACCCATTCCACTACCAAAAAGTATTAATACCGGAAAGTTCCATGAAGGCGCTGCGGTTTTCACCAAATTCGTAGATCGTCTTTATTTCACAAGAAACAATTACTATCAAGAAGCGGGGTATGACGAAGAAGGTGTTACGAAACTTAAACTGTACTACATTGATCAAAGTGAAAATGGCGAGTGGAAAGAAGTAGACGAATTCCCCTATAATAGTGATAACTATTCAATAGGCGATCCTGCAATATCAGCAGATGGCAAAACGCTTATCTTCACCTCTGATATGCCTGGATCAATAGGCAAAACAGATCTATGGTATTCCAAACTAGACAATGCCGGAAATTGGTCTAAACCCGTAAATCTCGGACCTGAGATCAATACCGAAGGAGAAGAACGTTTTCCATTTATACATGAAAACGGGAACTTATTCTTCTCATCAAATGGCCATGTTGGCTTGGGTGGGCTCGACATTTATTTAGCTCCATTCAACAACGAGAAATATGGAGATCCCGTAAATCTGGGTTCTTCAATAAATTCCAATAAAGATGATTTCGGATTTATATTAGGGCCAGATGAGAAAAAAGGCTATTTCTCATCGAATAGAGATGGAGGAAGAGGCAAGGACGATATTTATGGACTTGAAATGAAAAAACCATTTGAACTTGATTATTTTGTCTCCGGTAAAGTCAAAAATAAATTGACTGGGGATATCATTCCTTTTGCCAAAGTTGTACTATTTGGGGCTGGCGAGCAAATCTCGGATGTTATGACCAATGAAAGTGGGGAGTACAAATTCAAGGTGGAAAAAGGTAGTCAGTATGTTATTCAATGCAAAAAAGAAGGATTCTTTGATGGAAAAAGTGATGTGAACGGTGATATTTTAAGTCGTGATAAAAACACAATGATAGTGGATGTCATGATTGAACAAAACCCTGGGCTCGCATTATATGGCACTGTTCTAGATCATAAAACAAATACTCCTATAGATGGAGCGAATGTCATTATTACGGATAAGGCAACAGGTGAGGTTTTCTTTCAGGGAAAAATGCCTAAGAATGGGGCCTTTAGTAAACCCATTGAAGGGAAGAAAATAGGAGAAACCTTGAACTATTATGTACAACTTGGAGCTGAGGGATACCTTGGAAAGTCTATGACATTTTCTAAGAAAATAGAGAAAGCTGGAAAAATCAATCTGAATGAAACTTTGTCTTTTTCACTAGACAAAATTGAGGTTGGAACTGATATTGGAAAAATCATCGATATCCAACCCATTTATTTTGATGTAAATAAACACGACATCAGACAGGATGCTGCATTGGAATTGGATAAAGTTGTTCAGGCTATGAAAGACAACCCAAACATTGTTATAGAATTAGGTTCCCATACAGACTCTAGAGGCAGCGCTAATTATAACCGTTCGCTAAGTGATAAAAGAGCTAAGAGCTCAGCTCAATATGTTATCGATCATGGTATTGGAAGCGACAGAATTTACGGAAAAGGTTATGGCGAAGCACAAATAATTAACAGGTGCAAAGATGGGGTTAGGTGTTCCAAAGAAGAACACCAAGCCAATAGACGTACTGAGTTTAAAATCGTCAAAATGTAAAAGCCAATCGAACAAATGAAACCATAACTCTTAATACAAGTAATATGCGTTTTATTTTATTATTCTTATTGCTGAACTTTTATAATGCTCAAAGTCAGTTAGTAATAGACTCTATTCCAACTCCTTTCTCTTCAGTAAATGATATCGCGTACAGCGAAAATGCGATTTGGGTGGTCACCGGAGGAACTCCATTCATACAAAAACTGGATACCAGTAATGGTAATATCCTGAAGACCCTTACACACTCTGTTGACGGCCCCTTTGGATTAACCTTTGATGGGACCAACCTCTGGGTCTCTGGAAACATTTCAGATTCCATTTTTCAAATTGATACGATCACAGGCAACACTATTGCTAGTTATCCCACACCTGGCGCTGCTCCCGAACATGTTTTGGGTTTGGCTTGGAATAAGGATAGCAGCAAATTGTATTTAGGCGATTCTCATGTTTCTAATCCTGTGAGCCCTTCTGACACCCTTTATGTATTGGATACCCTTGGCAATTTATTGAATCAGAAAAAAACCACCCAACTGCCGGGAGGCTTGACATATGGAGCCAACTATTTGTGGGTTTGCGATAATTTTTACGACTCTATTT
>JALEGO010000094.1 GCA_022763165.1 Flavobacteriales bacterium | reverse complement strand
TGTGAAAGTGCCAATAGAAGGAGCAGGAGGAAAAGTCCTTTATGTATGGCTGGATGCTCCAATCGGTTATATTTCAGCAACAAAGGCCTGGGCGAAAGAAAATAATAAAGACTGGAAGGAATATTGGCAAGATGATGAAACAGAGCTTGTCCATTTTATTGGTAAAGACAACATTGTCTTCCATTGTATAATATTCCCAATAATTCTGAAGGCTCATGGAAATTATATTTTACCCAAAAACGTTCCAGCAAATGAGTTTTTGAACCTTGAGGGCGCAAAAATATCTACATCAAGAAATCATGCAGTTTGGCTCCATGAGTTTATGGAAGATCTGCCAGAATTTAGCGATACACTTAGATATGTTTTATGTTCCATTGCTCCAGAAACAAAGGATAGTGAGTTTACCTGGAAGGACTTTCAAGCGAGACACAACAATGAACTCGTGGCGATTTTAGGCAATTTTGTTAACCGAGTTTTGGTATTGATAGACAAATACTATGAAGGTAATGTTCCTCAAGTTGAGTTTGATAGTGTTGATCGTGAGTATTATGATCTTCAAAACATTATTTCTGAAATAGAAACGAATCTTAAAAAGTTCAGGTTTAGAGACGCTTTATCCAGTGCAATGAAACTAGCAAGGGTGGGGAATAAATACTTGGCTGATACCGAACCATGGAAGCTCGTGAAGGAAAACCCTCAAAGGGTCGAGAAAATAATGGCCACTTCTGTCTACATAATGGCAAATTTGGCGATAGTCTTAGAACCTTTTTTGCCCAATACAAGCATCAAGTTAAAGACAGCTTTGGGCTTAAATGAAGATTCTTGGGACGCGCTGCAGAAAGAGGATTTTGGGAGAAATATAAAAAAAACGGAAAATAAAGGATTACTCTTCTCAAAGATTGAGGACGAGCTGATTCAAAAACAAATAGAAAAATTGGAAGCACCAGAGCAAGAATCAAAAGGAAATCCTATAAAACCAGAAATCCAGTTTGAGGATTTTACTAAGTTAGATATCCGAGTAGGTAAAATTATCAGTGCCGAGAAAGTTGAAAAGGCGGATAAATTGCTGAAACTTGAGGTAGATACAGGTGTCGACAAGAGAACAGTTGTTTCAGGTATCGCAAAACATTATGCCCCAGAGGATATCGTTGGCAAACAAGTCACAATACTGCTCAACTTAGCACCTCGAAAAATTCGGGGGGTGGAGTCACAAGGAATGATTTTGATGGCTGAGAATGATGAAAACAAATTGTCCTTCGTTTCTCCTGTAGAAAACTTTATTGATCAAGGAAGTGAAATACACTAATCTGATAAAAGCCTTCTGCTGGTTTATTTTTCTGCCCATTTATTCTTGCACCCACTCCCAAGACCCCAAAGACAATAAGGATATTGATTTTGGGCATGAGGTCTACAAAATTGCTTTTGGTTCCTGTGGTAAAGAAAATCATCCCCTACCAATATTTGATGTAGTTGTTGCACACAAGCCTGATATGTTCATCTTTTTAGGAGACAATATTTATGGTGATACTGAAAGCATGGAATTGCTTAAAAACAAGTATTGGCAACTCACACAAAAACCATCTTTTCAAAATTTAAAGCAAAATGTTCCTAGAATTCTAGCGACATGGGATGACCATGATTATGGCGAAAATGATGCAGGAAGACACTATCCCCAAAAGGAAGCCTCCAAAGAAGTCTTTCTCGATTTTTTTGAGGAACCAGCAAATTCGCAAAGAAGAAAAACACCTGGTATTTATGATGTGCAATATGTTGAAGTTGGAGATAAAGGGAAGCTAATACAGATTATTTTGCTGGATGTAAGAACCTTCAGGGATAACCTCAAACCATATGACAACCGATATTCTGGAGATGCCAAGTACCATTATCAATTAGATTATTCACCTTACGATTCAGCAGATTCCACTTTATTAGGAGTAGAACAGTGGGCATGGTTAGAGAGTACACTAAAGCAACATGCGGATGTAAGAATTATTGCTTCAGGCTCTCAGTTTGGGATTGAACATAATGGCTATGAGTGCTGGGCAAACTTTCCTCATGAACGCAATAAGATGCTTGATCTCATTAAGCGTACTAGAGCAGAAGGGGTTTTGTTTGTCACTGGTGATGTCCATTATGCCGAAGTTTCAAAGTTGACATCTCCTGACGTTTATCCTATTTATGATATTACTTCCAGTGGCCTTTCGTCAACCTGGGAATTTGCTACACCAAACAAGAACCGAATTCAAGGCCCTGTGATGGAAAACCATTTTGGGCTGCTTACAATTGATTTTGAAAGCCCTAAACCAAAGATCATAAGCGAAATTTGGGATGTCAATAATGAAAAACGCATTTCCTTGGAGATAGACTATGAGGAAATTTCTTTTTAAAGAACGCTCACAAAACGCCTTCTGACGCTTACAAATTTGTTTATGAATACCAATTCATAATGAGCTAGAATTGCAGCCTCAACTTATTGAAAATGTAATTCTTACCATGTCATGAAAAAGTTATTCATTTTTTTACTTTTAGCCATACCATTTCTTAGCAGATCTCAAAACAAAACCGCAGCATTTAACAATAGCGAGTATACTTTCACGGGTAATTTTGAGGAATCTTTAAAGAAAGTCAATCTTGAATCGAAGACGGGACCAGTTCACCTCTATGTTCATTTTAAGAAGATACCCAATCAAGTTGAAATAGAAAGAATGAAATCCAGTGGAATTAAATTCTTAGAATATATTCCACAAAACACCTATTTGGTATCAATTACCGCAGATTTTGACATACAAAACTTGCGCAAATATGGCGTTGATGATATCAAGGAACCTGATTTTGAGCATAAAGTTGGCAGAAGAATATATGATGGAAACTTCCCGGATTGGGCTTATAGTGATGATGGCTCATTGATAAAGGTGATCATTCAAGCTTATCCAAATATTGCTGAACAGAAGTTTTCGAATGAGCTAGGACTAATGGGCTTGGAGGGTTCATTGGATTTTCCATTTTTCATGACAGAAGTAGCTTATCCTGATATTAAAAAGCTTGCCTCTAACGAGATGGTGAAATTTGTAGAGGTTGGTCCAGCACCGGACATTCCAGAAGATAGAGAGGGAAGAAATTTAAACCGTGCCAACCTCGTTCAAACAATCATTCCTTCAAATAGGAATTACCGAGGAGATGGAGTGGCTTTACTTGTTCGAGATGATGGTAAAGTAAGCGCGCATATTGACTTTAAAGGAAGAAAAACAAACAATTCACAAGGAAATAGTGGGAACCATGGGGATGGAGTTGCGGGGGTAATGGCAGGTGCAGGTAATCTTTATCCTCCATTTGTAGGGGCCGCGCCAGGATCGGAAATATTTGTAACTGATTATTCGCCCAATATTGGGAGCAACGCGACTCGTGATTACCATTTGAACGAAGGTGTAATGATCACAAATAGCTCATATTCAAATGGATGTAATGCGGGCTATACTTCAATAACTCAGGCTGCAGATAAGCAAATGCATGATTATCCAACATTGATGCATGTCTTTTCAGCTGGAAATAGTGGACACAACAATTGTGGCTATGGAGCCGGATCTGGATGGGGTAACATAACGGGAGGCCATAAAATGGGAAAAAATGTGATTACAGTTGCCAATACCCTCGAAACAGGTATTTTGGTGTCTTCGAGTAGTCGAGGACCTGCCAACGATGGAAGAATCAAACCTGATATAACAGCACATGGTTCTGGACAAGGGTCAACAAATCAAAACAATGATTACTTTTCATTTGGCGGCACTTCTGCAGCAGCCCCAACAATCGCGGGCAACTTGGCCTTGTTATATGAGGCTTATAGGTCTTTAAATGGAGGGACTGACCCTGACAACGCCTTAATAAAAGCATGTGCGCTAAACTCTGCGTATGATGCAGGAAACAGAGGCCCAGACTTTCAGTTTGGTTGGGGGATTATGCATACAGATAGAGCCTTGGAAATATTGGAAAACAACCAGTACGTTAGTGCTCAAATTAGTAATGGCCAAAATGACCAATTCTCAATTACTGTTCCACAAAACGTCAGTGAGTTGAGGGTGATGATTTATTGGACAGATCCAGCGGCATCTCCATCAGCCAGCAAAGCCTTGGTCAACGATCTAGATTTGAGATTGACAAAAGGCTTGTTTACTACCAAAAGACCATGGGTTTTGGACCATACACCAAATGCATCCAAATTGAATAGCCCAGCGACTAGAGGCATTGATCGCCTAAACAATATGGAACAAGTTTCTATTGACAACCCAAGCGCTGGAAGTACCTACACTGTCAAGATTGATGGACACTCCATCCCTGTAGGGCCGCAAAAATATTATGTGGTTTGGAGTTTTATTAAAGACGAGCTGAAGCTGACCTATCCTAAAGGTGGAGAAAGCTTTAAACCTGGAGCCAAGGAGCTCCTACATTGGGATGCAGTCGGAGATCATGGTACTTTTAAGTTAGAGTATACCTTAGATAATGGCATAAACTGGAATATTTTAAAAACCAATCATGCTGGAAGTAAAAGAGTTTTTTATTGGGATATTCCGGATACGGTTACGAGTGAAGTTAAGGTTAGAATTTCAAGGGGGAATGAAGTTTCTGTTTCTCCGGGGTCAGCTACAATCATCGGTATTCCTGAACTCAACATAAATCCAATTTGTGATGAAGACGTGGCGCTTGAATGGAATGAGATTAGGGGAGCTGATTCATACATCATTTATCAATTGGGGGCTAAATATATGGACAGTATTGCAGTTACCACAGATACAGTTTTTAATATAACAGGTTTACCCACCACGAGTACACACTGGTTTGCAGTTCAAGCAGTAACAATCGATGGAGGTAGGGGCAGAAGATCTTATGCAAAGCAATTTGTACAAAGTGGTGATACGATTTGTGAAAAGCCAAGTTTTTTGGTTGAAAAATTTGTAAACTGCATTGATGATACCACGGAAAGGGCTAAAATATACATATTGAATGGCACACCTCCTTATATTTATCATTGGAGTAACGGAGAAACTTCCTCCACTTTGTCGGGAGTGAGTTCAGGGACTTATTCGGTCACCGTGAAAGATGATGATGGAGATTCATTGGTAAAATCAATTACTATTGATGATTATGCTTTGTTTACCATTAATCTTGATGATACACCTCCTTCTGTTGGAGGAGGAACAAACGGTTCTATAACTTGTATTCCTATCGGTGGAAAATCACCATATCAATATTCATGGTCAAATGGAGCAAGCTCTTCGGTGGTATCTAACCTGAGTCAAGATTGGTATAGTGTTACTTCCTTGGATTCATATGGCTGCCTGACTGCAGACAGCGTGCATTTAAAGGATAGTGTTGGCAGTTGCACCGATGTTTCATTGAAGTTTACGGCAGATGATATAAATTGTACTTGGAAAATAATCAGGACGAGTACAAATGAAGAATTAATCCACGTTAAAGGGTGGGAAGTAGGTTATCAGCCAGGCCAATTTTATTCTGAACAATTTTGTTTACCCCCTGGTTGTTACACATTGATTATAAAAAACGCTGATTTTACGTTGAGTCACCCTGATACCTCTTTTTCATATCATGTTCAAAGTGGTTGGGGTTTTAGAAACTTTGCATTTTGCATTAAGGGAAGCGCACTCAACGTAGACACACATACTGAAGTAATTTGTAATGAGTTGGGTAAGGGTCATGCACAAGCGATTGCAACCTTTGGCACTCCGCCATACAATTACTTATGGAGCAATGGAGCTACAAGCGATCAAATCAATAATGTAGTGTCCGGAAATTATAGTGTTACTGTTTGGGATGCGAATGACACTGTTGTGAAAAGTGCGGTTGTTCCGAGCTATGCTCCACTTCAAAATAGTTTTTCCTACACAAGTCCAATATTTGGATCAGGGGGTTCCATTGCAAGCCATGTTTCTTCAGGCACCTTTCCTTATCAATATTTATGGTCAACTGGAGGTCAGTCAGCTTCCATATCAAACCTAGCTCCAGGCTGGTACAATTTGACTGTTTTTGATGATCAAGGCTGTACATCAAAGGATAGCTTATTTCTACAAGACAGTGCAGTTTCTTGTGAACCATTTATGTTCACGCTTACATTAGATAAATACCCTGCAGAAACCTCGTGGGAAATAGTGGATACTCAGGGGAATGGAATTCTTTCAGGGGGCCCATATGGACCTGCTCAAGCACAGACCACTATTCGAGATAGTATATGTCTTTTTACTGGATGTTATATTCTCAGAGTTAAGGATTCATATGGCGATGGGCTGTGCTGTCAATATGGCAATGGATCATTCCTGTTGGAAAATCTTAGTGGGGTTGTTGCTTCAGGTGGAAGTTTTGGGCATGAAGACACAATTCATTTCTGTGTACAAATCGCACCTTCCGGCCCATATGTTACAGTTCAATCTTCAATTAATTGTGGTGTACAGGATCAAGGTAGTGCTGAGGTAATTATAAATTCTGGAACTCCACCTTACAATTATCTATGGAGCAACGGTTCTACTGGGCAACAAATTGTTAACGTTGCATCAGGAAACTATGACGTGACCGTAACTGATGCAAATGGAACTACTGTAGAAAGTGTTACAGTTGATGGCTATACACCTCTAACCAATAACTTCAGTTACGTGAGTCCAATTCAAGGAACAGGAGGCTCAATCACGAGTCACTTGGGCGGAGGAACATCTCCATATCAGTATTCTTGGAATATTGGAGCACAAACATCAACCATTTCAAACTTGCCTCCAGGATGGTATCAATTGACTTCCACTGATGACCAAGGTTGCTCCTTACAAGACAGTATTGAGTTGGTCGATAGTGTCTTAAGCAGTTGCAATCCCGTGACCATGACCATTACTTTCGATCAATATCCAGCGGAAACAAGCTGGGAAATCACAGATGACCTAGGAACTCTTGTAATGTCAGGAGGAGGATATGGTCCTAGCGATGCTGGAACAAAACTCCAGATCAAAGGTTGTTTGGCCGATGGCTGCTACAAGCTCAAAGTGATAGATAGTTATGGAGATGGAATATGCTGTAATTATGGTAATGGTTCATATACCCTAGATAATCAAGGAGCTGTTCTTGCAACAGGAGGGTCATTCACTTTTGATGATGTCACCAGTTTTTGCTTGCCCAACAAACAAGACACCTGCAATGGGAAAGAAATCTTTATTTCAGAGTACTTAGAAGGATTTAGTTATAACAAGGCTATAGAAATTTATAACCCTACTTTGGATACAATTGATATGAACAAAGTCAGCTTGGTGAACTATAAAAATGGTTCGAATACTGCTACAAGCAGTGTGACAATGTCAGGCACCTTATTGCCTTATGAGACTTATGTGATTGTACATAGCAGAGCCAATAGCAGTCTAGAATCGAAAGCAGATTTTATAACCAACAACTTGAGACATAATGGTGATGATGCAATTGTCTTGGCAAGGAATAATATCAAAGTGGACATTTTTGGCCGTCAAGGTCATGATCCTGGTACCGGATGGAGGGATGCCAATGGGATTGTAAGAACTAGGAATGGATCTCTAAGAAGGTATGCATACA
>JALEGO010000093.1 GCA_022763165.1 Flavobacteriales bacterium | reverse complement strand
TGTCTTGGTTAATGGTCTACCTGCTTTGAATTCCAGTTTGTTTAAAAAATCGACATAGGTCGTTTTGAATTGGGTGATTAAGTCTACCCAGTTCCCTTCTAATGCTGCTACACTTAATGTGGATTCTTCTTTTTCTAAGATAGAAGAAGATTGACGTTCAAGCTTTTGAATCGTTTTAATATGCGTGACAGCTACTTTTTTGAGTTGGAGTAGTTGTTTTTCTAAGATTTTTCTGTCCTTACTATTTTGAGTCTTACTTCGATTGTATCTTCTATAAAGAACAAACAATATGGCAAGGACTATTAAAAGTCCTAATGTGCTCAACCAAAAGTGTTGTTTGGAAGTTTCTTTTTCTTTTATAGTCTGGTTGAGGAGGCTTTTTTTTGCTTCCAAAATAGATGTGACATCTTCAATACTTAACCTCAAAGATCGCTGATATGCCTCGATCTCTTCGTCATTTTGTTTTTTTAATAAACCTACTTCCTTGTAAGGTAATCCAGATTGTATGAGTACTTTGTAGTAAGTATCCAAAAAGGCCGTTTTATACACAGAAATAAATTCAAGATCTAAATGGCCTCTAGCCAACCTGAGATAGGTTGTAGTATCTTTTTGCAATAAAAAGCTTTTTGCAAGGTAATATTGCATGATATTCTGACCTATTTCATAATTATTTTGTTTTAAAAATCTATAGCCGGACTCTGCTGCTGTTCGCATTTGATTATATCTTCCTAGTTTTTCTAAAATTGGAAACCTTAACTCACTGTAGCCTGTGAACTGTGTAAAATCGGATATATTTCTACTTTTGGATATTAAGTGATTAATTATTTCTAAGGCTTCCTCATATCTAGCTTGTTTGGTAAGCCACCTTGCTCGTTCTTGGTTTACCTGATTTAACCAATGCTTGTTCTCAGAATCCTTAAAGTAATCGCTAATATCATTCAATAGCCTTTCAACATCATCCAAACTGTCATTCTCCATAAGGATTCTAACCAATTCGATGAATACGATATTGGCTTGATGAGGTTCAACGTAACCTTGTTTGTATTTAATTTCAACATCATACAGCAAATCAATAGCAATATCAGATTTTCCAGATTTCTCAAACATCCAGGCCAAAAACTTAGAGCTTTCAATAAAAGTCAGCCAGGCGTTGTTTTTCGCAGCCATTTCTCTTGCCTTGTAACAATAAAAATACGCACTGTCAAATTGATTATTATCGAGGAAGGATTTAGCTAAGTTATTAAGTCCTATACAAATCAAAGGTTTAGAATTGATTTGCTTCGCAATTTCAAGAAGCGTTCTTAAATAGTGCATATTAGAATCTGCATTATGTAGTGGAGAAACCCTGAAAATGTAAGCCTTTAAAGATTTACAATAGGCATATGATTTCAAATCATTTGCTTGGTAAGACTCCATTTCAATTTGATTGACAATAGCAAGTAAAGAATCTGGATTTGTGTGGACCAGTGTTGGTGCATTATCATACAATCTTCAAATGCCTTTCACTCAAGAAACAATTTTTATGATCGCAAGCAATTGAAAAGAAGTTGATTGAAAAAAAAACAGTAATTAAAATGGCACTTATTCTTTTATTATAAGGTCTTGGCATTATATACGGGTCAAACTTCTTAGGCTTGCAAGGTAGTTAAATTGGCGCAAATAGCATTTTTCGTTTAAATAAGTTCTTCAAGTGAAGCACTTGTTAATTCTAACTTTGTCTAGCTTAATTATTATATCAAAGCCGATCTGCTAAAACGTATTATCGAAAAATGAGAAGTAAAAAGGATAAAGATCGATTTAAAAATTTTGTTATCCCATTTTAGACTTCTAGAGTCGCGAAGCGCTCAAGTTGGCAATGCCTTCACCCTCAAAGATCTTGGCTACTACTCAAATCAAGCTGTCCTTTACTTCAAAAGCTAATAGCTTATGCAAACCAAAAGGTGATGGTTAAAAAAGAGAGCAAAGCAATCCATGCATAAAGAAAGTAATTACCTATTTTTTTCATTTTTGTTGTTTTCATCGAATTACGGAAAACCAAAATCAAAATGAAATAAAACATGGGTGACAAAAAACCTACCTCTACCGTAATTAAATGATTATTAACACTTTATATTCTAACCGAAAGATCTCATCTTTCTTGAATAAACTCTTTGAGGCGTTGATCTGGAGCAAGATTTAGCCTTGCCCTTAACCTGTGTTTAGCTTTCTTTAATCCCGCTGGAGATATATTCATGATGTCCATCATCTCTTTGTCACTGAGTTTAAGCTTCATGAGAATACTCAATCGCTCCTCCGTCTTAGACAAGCTTCTTCCTGCTACTTTTTCGAGGCTAGTTAAGAAATTGGAATGATTCATTTTGAACCGCGTAATGAGATTCACCCAATTGCCCTCAAGAGCCGAATGAGTCAATTCAGGGATAGCTTCTTCAAGATCATTTTCCTTTTGATTTTCAATATCTTGTAGTGTTTTTATGTAATTCACAGAGACTTTTTTGAGGGATAGGATTTGCTTTTTCAGAGCCGTTTTGTCCCTTTGATGCAGAATTTTAGATCGTAAAAATTTTCTATACAACATCCAAAGTGAAAGGCTTAAAATGGCCAAGCATATTATGGATATATACAACCAACTCCTGGATTTTTCCTTCTCTTTCTGTGATTGATTGATCAGTTTCTCTTTTTGTTTTAGAATGGATTGAACATCCTCAATGCTTAAGCGCATTGATCTTTTGTGCTGTTCATCCTCCTCAACTGCATTTAGATAGGTCTTTTTTGCGAGGTCAACTGGTTCACCCAATTTTTCCAAAACCTCCACTCGAGTCTTATAGAAATCAAATCTTTGATCGAACAATTCCACGTCATATTTCTTATCTAATATTTGTTCGGCTAGTTCAACGTAGGCGGCTGTATCTCCTAAACTTAAATAGACTTTGCATTTATAAAACTCCATCAAGGCCAGGCCCTTGATAAACTTATGTTTCTTAAAAAAATCCTCATAATATAAAATTTCGCGTTGTGTCTCATTTATTCTGTCCAGCTCAAGCAGCAGGTTTAATTTAATTTGACCGAAATCGTAAAGATCCCGGAAGTGATTGCTGTTCATTCGTCCCTTGATTGCAACATCAATCAAGCTCAAAGATTCTTCATACTTTCCTTTCTTCGCCAGCCACTTTGCATTCACATAATCAAGGTGATAAGTCCAGAATTTATTCTTAACAGTGGGGAAATATTCAGTCATCTGACCAATTAACATTTCAACTTCAGATAGGGAGTCTATCTTTAATAATAATTTGCAAAGTGACAATTTCGTTGTCATGCGTTGATGTCGGTATTGATCTGGATCCGATTTAAATCGATTTTCGATATCATACAATAAATCTATTGCTACTCTGGGCCTATCGGCCATAACAAAAAGGTGCGCAAGATCTTGAGTAACTTGGATAAACGTCTGGTGTAGGTCATGTTGTCTTGATATTTCCCTTGCCTCTGAAGTGTAGTAAAAGGCAGAGTCATATTGATTTAATTCCAAAAAAGACACTGCCATATCAGAATATCCTCCTGCCAATAGAGCATTTTCATTGATTGCTTTTGACTCATCTATCGCTCTTCTCAAAAAAAAGAGGTTTGAATCAATATTATGTATTGATGATACCCTGTATATGTAGGCTTTCAGAATATCACAATAAATCGCACCTTTTTTATTGGTATCTTGAATAGACTCTTGGGCAATTTGATCAATAACTTTTAGAACCGATTCAGGATTCCTTTGGATATTGTAAGCAGCCTTATCGTAACGCTCTATATGCTCTTTCTTTAAAAAACAAGACCGGCCATTACAAGAATATGCAGCCTCACCAAAAAGCATCACCAAAATAATAGATAGCAAAAAATATAAAGGTCGATTTGAGAATTTTGTTAAGCCCATACTATACTTCTAGAGCCTGCAAAGCGGTCAAGTTAGCATAAATACCTCCATCCTTGTGAATGAGTTCTTCATGTGAACCTACTTCAGCAATCTTGCCTTTATCAAGTACAATTATTCGATCAACGCCCTTTACAGTTGCCAAGCGATGTGCAATAATTAGTGAAGTCCTTCCTTTCATAAGTTCTTCCAAAGCTTCTTGAACCACATGCTCTGATTCAGCGTCAAGTGCGGAAGTGGCCTCATCCAAAATTAAAATCTTAGGGTCTTTCAGAATTGCCCTTGCAATAGCAACGCGTTGTCTCTGTCCTCCAGATAGTTGAACTCCTCTTTCTCCTACAACAGTCTCAAATTTTTCTGGGAAAGCATTAATAAATTCAAATGCATTAGCTTTCTTGGCGGCTTCTATGATTTGCGACTCACTGGCCTCTACATTGCCATACAGAATGTTTTCTCTAACAGTTCCTCCAAACAAAAAGGTGTCTTGAGGCACTATTCCAATTTGAGACCTTAAATCGGATATTTCATAAGAAGCTAAGGATTTACCATCAATCAAGATTTGGCCATTTTCTACTTGATAAAAGTTCATAAGTAGCTGGACCAAGGTAGATTTACCACTTCCACTTGCACCTACTAGGGCAACCTTTTCCCCAGCTTGAACACTAAACGAAATGTCTTCTAAGACTTGAATATCTGATCGCGAAGGATATGCAAAATTTACAGCATCCAAAGTGATGTTACCGATGAGTGGAGTTCCCTTGATCTCTTCAAGGCTAACTTCTTCGTGAGACTCCTCAAAATACCCAAATAACTTCTCCGTTGCCCCAATAGCCTTGAGCACTTGTGAGTAAAGGTTAGCCACTCCTCCAAAAGAAGCTCCAATGAAAACGGTATATAGAATGAATGAAATCAGATCTCCAATCATGAAATCCGGATCAGATTGTACCAAAACAGTACCTCTCCAAACTACTGCAATGATGGACCCAAAAAGACAAAAGATAATGAAAGACGCAAAGCCTCCACGCCATTTCGCCCCTTTTATCGCTGTGACCATAGCTTTGCCAATCGCCACACTATAACGTCCCAATTCAAACTTTTCATTGGTGAAGCTCTTGACATTAAAAATACCTTGAAAAGTTTCCTCAACAACTGTGTTGGACTGTGCAATTTGATCCTGAGTCAGTTTGGATAATTTCTTGATGTATCGACCAAAGAAGACAGCTACCACGGCAATTATTGGAACCACCAACAGCATGAATAATGTGAGTTTCACAGAAATGAATGAAAGAAAAATGACACCACCTACAATAATGATCAATTGACGAATCAATTCAGCAATAGTGGTTTGAAAGGTTTCTTGAAGCAAGGAAATGTCACTGGAAATACGACTATTGAGTTCTCCTACTCTTTGAGAAGAGAAAAATGACATAGGCATGCGTATCAAATGCGAATACAGATCTTTTCGAAGCTGTGCCAATGATTTTTCAGTGACAAGGGAAAAAAGATATATTCTGAAATAGCTAAACACCGCCTGAAAAATGAAGACTACAGTCAAAATCAAAGCTATTTCATTGATATCTTCAATTTTGGCAGTAGATGCATTGATCAATTCCCCCATTAGTGCAGGAAAGATCAGAGCTGTTCCACCGGTAAGAAACAAAAAAACCAATCCAAGAGTAAACGTCCATCTGTGAGGTTTTAGATAGCGAAGCAACTTGGATATTTGCTTCATATCCTCCTTTTTGATCTTTCTTCGCTCTTTTTCTTCTTTGTTTGATCTAGCCAAAATCTTCTATTATTTATTTTGGGCGCCTGCCGATCCAAATTCATTTGTCCGGCACCGGGTGTTTCGCTGTATCTTTTGATTCAACACAATTACTACTCATCCTTCGTCAGGCTCAGGACGGCACATCAGTAGTGCAGTACTGAGCTTGAAGAAGTACGAGCGGCATTTCCTGACAAAAGTATGTCGCTACACCCCCTGGCGCTTTACCAACATAATCACAGCAAAATTAGTTTAAGAATTAACAATCGAGTCATGAGAGTGTCAGAATTCTTTATACATATCCACTTTTTGAGTTAATTACTGTTAACAAGCAAATAATCAAAACAGCTATATCGTTGAATAATAAATCATTGATATGTCCCAATCCGTTATTATAAAGAGCAAATATTCGATACGAGCCTTTCTGTTAGGAAGAGTAGCCCTACCCATGGTCCTATTATATCGCAATCTTTTCAAGGGTTACAAATCGTCTTGGAAGGAAAACAGAGCATCCTTGAACCGCTTTGAACCCGATACTTTGGGTAAAGAGCTTTCAAAGTTTTTATATACCAACAATATTGATTTGCAAAGTAAGATGGAAAATCATGATTTTTTCCACTTGGTTCTGGGGTATAATACAACATTGCCAGAGGAAGCCGCATTGCATTTTTTCTTGATCGGCAACGGCAAGCGATCGCACTATCCTATTATCGCAGCACTGGTGGGTTTCGTTTTCTTTCCAGAATATTGGGAGCTTTATTTAGACGCATACTTCAGAGGGAGACGCACCAAAAAGTTCGTGACTTGGGAACTACAAAAGTTTCTTCATCTGAAAACCGATACCTTTAGAAAGCATATCAACTTGCCACCAAGACTATTATAAATTTAAATTCTTTCTGCATTGCAATATAAGCAAACAAAGGCGTTACGTTGGTCGAGGTGAAGTACAATCACGATATAGAACAACAGAAAAGTTTAAACTTGGACTATTAACTTCTAACTTTAACTTTGCTCTATAAAAATAAACTCAGATCGTACATCGGTGGTGCAGTAATGAGCCTGAAGAAGTACAAACACATACATAAAACAGAGAAAAGTTTAAACTTTAGACTTTAAACTTTTGTCATTTCTCTGATTTCTCTTACTTTTGCACTCCAATTTTATTTCTAGAGATATGAAAAGGACATTTCAACCATCAAACAGAAAGAGAAGAAACAAACATGGTTTCAGAGAGAGAATGGCGTCTAAGAATGGAAGAAAAGTTCTTGCTAGAAGGAGAGCCAAAGGCCGCAAGAAGCTTACAGTTTCTGATGAGGGTCGTCACAAAAGATAAAATCTTTTTTCTTTTAACAATTTCTTAATTTTTTGTTGGTAAGTATTGTGATTCTCTTTTGAATCATAAAAACTTAATTATGTATTTTTGCCTGCAATTTTTGAGGTAGGTCCTAATTAATTTAGTGCCTGCGTTAGGGATGGAAGCGGTATACTTTTGGTTATTTGAAGCTCAGAGCAAGATAATGTAGGTTCCTGAGCTAGCCAGCACTGAGCTTAGTCGAAGTGAACGAACGGTCTCTCGACTAAGCTCGAGAACCTATCAAAGCTAAATACCAAAAGATAAAGCGGACAGCCCGTCCCTGAGTGTAATCGAAGGGAACGCCAAAAAGAACATAATAAAAAACCAGAAGGCTTTGCCTTTGAAAAACTTAGAAAATTGCCAAGAGACAACTCCATCAAGTCCATCCTAATCATCGGAAGTGGACCTATTGTAATCGGACAAGCATGTGAATTTGATTATTCTGGATCACAAGCATCAAGATCATTGAGAGAAGAAGGTATTGAGGTAACTTTAATCAATTCTAACCCGGCCACTATAATGACGGATCCAGTTACAGCAGATCATGTCTATTTGATGCCCTTAGAACCAGCTTCAATTCAAAAAATTCTGGAGGAAAGAGAAATTGATGCGGTGCTTCCAACGATGGGAGGCCAAACGGCTTTGAATCTTTGTATTGAATGTGATAAAATTGGACTTTGGGAAAAACACAATGTTCGCATTATTGGTGTTGATATTGACGCTATCGAAATCACAGAAAATCGTGAGGAGTTTAGAAAATTGATGGGTGAAATTGGTATCGGTGTGGCACCCGCGGCTACAGCGAATTCCTTTTTAGAAGGAAAAGAAATTGCCCAAAAACTGGGTTTCCCTCTAGTCATTCGACCTTCATACACGCTTGGTGGCTCAGGGGCTTCTTTCGTTCATGAACCTGAAGAGTTTGATAAATTGCTTACAAGGGGTCTTCATGCTTCTCCAATACATGAAGTAATGATTGACAAGGCTGTTTTAGGCTGGAAAGAATACGAATTGGAGCTACTGAGAGACTCCAATGACAATGTGATCATTATCTGCTCAATTGAAAACTTCGATCCTATGGGCATCCATACGGGTGACTCAATTACAGTTGCTCCTGCAATGACACTCTCTGATACAACCTATCAAAGAATGAGAGATATGGCCATCAAAATGATGCGAGAGATTGGAGATTTTGCTGGAGGATGTAATGTTCAGTTTGCCGTTAGTCCAGATGAAAAGGAGGATATCATTGCTATTGAAATCAACCCAAGAGTATCCAGATCTTCTGCTTTGGCATCAAAAGCAACAGGTTATCCAATTGCTAAGATAGCCGCAAAGCTAGCGATTGGATATCATCTTACCG
>JALEGO010000092.1 GCA_022763165.1 Flavobacteriales bacterium | reverse complement strand
GGAATGGCACATGCTTTGTATATGAAAGGAGATACTGCAGTTTCCTGTGATATGTGGAGGAATTTGAATCTTAACGCTTTGGTAGAAAAATATTGCCAATAAAAAGGATTCTGTATTGTGAGAATTAAAAAGATATTAATTTTGGCTTTCATGAAAGGCTTCTTTAGGTGTTTATTAATTGTTGGTCTATTCTCTTGTTCCAGCGGGGATAATATGCAGGAGTACGAGAACTACTTCTATAAAGGCGTTGACGCTGCCAAAAAGAATGATTTTGACACAGCAATTGACTTTTTTTCCAAGGCTATAGAGACAAAACCCGATGAATCTAATGCTTATTTCAACAGGGGCTCTTTGCTACTTGAAAGAAAGGACTATGAATCGGCAGAAAAGGATTTAACAAAAGCCATATCATTAAAAGATAAGTTCGTGTCTGCCTACTTTTCTAGAGGTATGGTGAATCACTTTCTGGAAAAACCAGAAGAGGCGATTAAAGATTACACAGAGGCTATAGCTATAAGGCCAGATTTCAAAGAGGCTTATTACAATAGAGCTATGGACTACTATGATCTTGGTAAAAAGCTAGAAGCTTGTCAAGATTACAATATTGCGCTTGAATTAGGACATCAGGCGGCTATGGAAGACATAAAATTAAAGTGTCAAGACTAATGATAAATTCAACAAGATTACTTTTAGTATCATTATGGGTGCTATCATCTATATTAATAAGTGCTCGATCTGAAGGACAAGGATTTGAGGTATCTCCTGTAATCCTCCATTTTGATGCAGAGGCTGGAGCTTCTCAGACAAAAACTTTGCTCGTTTCAAATTACTTCAGTAAAAGAAGGGCTTTTACAGTCAGCATGACTGATTTCACAAGAGACAGCCTTGGAGGAAAGAAATTTTTTGAAGCGGGAAAGTATTCTCGTTCTTGCGCAGATTGGATCTCAGTAAGTCCATCTTTTTTTGAAGTTGATCCGAATGAGGTCAAGGAGATTACTGTCACCATGAAGGTGCCTTCCGGAGAGACGTCTTCTAAATGGACCATGCTCAGGATTTCTGCTACGAAAGAGAGGACAGCGTTCGATGCCGACAAAGGGACATCCGGTGGTATTTTGGTTACGCCTACTATTGGAGTGCATGTATATCAATCCCCAAGATCCAATGTCAATTTCAAAGCTCGCATTTCTAATCTTAAGGAAGTGACAAAAGCTTCTGATAATCAAAGAAAGCTGTCAGTTTTTGTTGAAAATGTTGGAGAAAAAAACATCGAGGCGAAATTGTTTTTGCTCATTGCTGATCTTGAAAATGCTACTGAGACAAAAACACCAATTCGAAAAGTACCAATGTTTCCAGGGGCTACAAGGCGTGTGGAATTGGACCTGCCTACAGACTTAGCTCCAGGCAATTATTCGGTTGCCGCCATCTTAGATTATGGACATAATACACCGCTGGAAGGTATTCAAACTGAAATTGAGATAAAATAGAAGGCAATGAAACAAATCATTTTATTACTTACGGTCTGCGCTTTTATCTTTACCAGTTGCCAAAATGAACAGAATGAAAAGACGACCAAAGAGGCTACTTTCAAGGTATTTTATGAGGGCAGCCAAGGTTTGACTTTCTATGACGAAAAGACAAAAAAGATAAAAAGAGAAGTCTTTGAAATCGCTGATCAACAGGATAAAATTCGTCATGGCAAATACACCATCTATTTCGAAAATGGTAATGTTTGGCAAGAAGGAAATTATATTGATGGCAAGCTGGATGGAGAATGGAAAACATATTTTGAAAGAGGCGAATTGAAACAAAAGATCAACTATAAGAATGGTTTGAAAGAAGGCTTAAACGTTATTTACCATCAGAATGGTAACAAGTTTCAAGAGTTGACTTACGCCAATGACATGATTAGTGGAAAAGTTATACACTACTATGAAGATGAAAGTGTAATGGAAGAAACAACATTTGTCAATGGTAAAAAGGAAGGTGAAAAGCTTGGTTATTGGGAGGATGGTCAACTAATGTTCAAAAGCTTTTACAAAAATGATCTTTGCAATGGTCCTATTGAGTTGTATTACAAGAATGGTAATATTAAGGAGAAATCGTTTAAAAAGGATGATAAGTACCATGGTGAATACATAGGATACTTCAAGGATTTATCCGGGGTACCTCACAGAAAATGCAATTATATCAACGGTATTATTGAAGGACCTTATTATGGTTTCCATAAAAATGGAGTTGTTGAAGTTGAGGCTAATTATGAAAATGGTAAGATTGCTGGAACTTATGTTGAATATTACAACACAGAAGAGAAAAAAATAAAAGAAACAGGACAAATGGTTAATTCATTGAGAACCGGCCCCTGGAAGGGTTACTACTTGTCAGGGGCTTTACGTGTAGAAGGAAATTACGAGAAGGATAAGTTTGTCGGTGAATGGAAAAGCTATTATGAGAATGGCGTCTTAAAACATGTTGGGAATTATGTGGAAGGAAAGGCCGAAGGGCCCTGGAAATACTTTCATGAAAATGGTAATGTTAGCCAGGAAGGAGATTTTTCACAAGATACCAAAGTAGGCGTTTGGAAGAACTTTGATAAAAACGGAAACGAAATTCAGCAGAACCCCCAGCAATTGCCAAGTTAGTTCAAGAATTAACAATTTGTAGTTAATATTGACTTTTTCGACATCTTGATTTTGTGGAGTATATAAGATTACTTTAATCTTATGAAAATCACATTCACGTTTGTTCTTAGTCTTGTCATTTGGATTGCCACATTTGCTCAAGAAACCCCAGTCAAACTCACCTCGTGCAAGTATGCTAAAGAGATCGTTATTGATGCTCTCGGGAATATTGCACCAATTACCAATTCTAATTACCTATTAAAAGACAAGGAGAGTAACTACTTAAGTTATTATCCTACCCATGAAAAAAAATCATTTTGGTATAAACTAAAAGTACTGTCGGATTGCGAAATCACTTTCGATATCTTTCCCATGGGAGAAGGGGATACCTACAATTTTTTTGTTTACAAAAATCCAGAGGAAGGGAATTTTTGTGATAATGTCCTCAAAAGAAAAATTATTCCGATCCGAACAAATATGATGAAGGATTCAATGCAGATGGGTACTGGATTGGCATCCAATGTGATAGTAGATAATGAAGAAACAGAAAAGCTTCGAGAGGATATGCTATATCATACTGCTTATCATCATCCTATACATGCTGTTTCAGGACATGAATACTACATCAATGTTTATCACATGCAAGGAGATGATTGCGGTCACCTCTTTAAGCTAAACGTGCACAACGTAAATAACAGTAGCGCAGGCTTTAGAACTGTTTTTCAGGGATGTTATAAAGATGAAATTAAGAGAGTCAACCCAATTATACCTGTAACAGATGCAACGGCACATAATCAAGTCAGTGAAATCAAGACTAAAACGTTCAAGAACAAGTTATTGATTCGCGGTATGATCGCAGATAG
>JALEGO010000091.1 GCA_022763165.1 Flavobacteriales bacterium | reverse complement strand
GATCATACATGTTTCCTGTTGGAGATCAGAATTTGGAATTCACACATAGACCTGTAAAAATAGATGCATATGAAGGATCAGGCACAGTATATGTGCGTTGCAATGGGCTAGATCCAGAATTGGAATCTTCCGGCATTGGTCTTAGTTCAGCTGAGGGACCTTTTGACCGCGAAATAGTCAAACCTTTTGTTGGTAAAATCAATACAGAATTCTTTCACAATATTTACACTAAAATGCCAACTTCAGCCTTTGAATCATCAATCTACTACTATTCGGAAGCAAATGCGGAATTCGATCAAATAAGCAATTGGAACCTATTAAATTCCAGATGGGAAGCTCTTGAAAATCACTCTTTTTCAGAAAACACCTCACCCACTTTTCTCAATTTGGATAAACATGTTCGTTTCAATATGACCGATAGCAATGAGATTATTGCATTATCATCCTGTTCAAAGGATATATCGACTCAGCTTATTACTCCCAACAACGATGATTTAAACGAATACCTTGAAATCAAAAATGCTTTAGAGAACAATGGTGACAAAATCAAAATATACAATCGTTGGGGCAATCTCGTTCACGAACAATCTAATTACAATAACGATTGGAATGGAGTGGCGACAACGGGAAATATAATTTTGGAATCAGATGACAAAACGCTTCCTGATGGCGTGTACTACTTTGAGTATTGGCAAAGTGAGAGTGAGAGCAAACCGGTTGTAAATTATTTCCACATTCAGAAATGAAACAAGTATTTATCTACATACTCATTCATTTGCTGACTTTTGGTGTTAATGCTCAGCAAGAACTGCAGTCATCATTCAACACTATTAACCCTCAAATCAACAACCCTGGAGCCCTTGGTCGAGTAGAATCCATCTATGGCACTTTAAGCCACAGATCCCAATGGCTAGGGGTTGAAGGCAACCCTAACTCCACTGCTCTGAATTTTGGAATGCCGCTAGGTTTTGTAACAGATAACGCATTTGCAGGAACCACAATTACTCAAGATCAGCTGGGCAGTTTTAGCAGACTGGGAGCATATGTACTTTTAGCCTACTCCTTAAAAATAACCTCTGACATAAAGATTGCAATAGGTCTAAATGCAGGGGGAGATTTCACTTCCGCAAACTTTTCTGAGCTCCTGGTTAAAGATCAAAATGACCCTATCTACCTTCAAAATATTAGATTTAAATTTCGTGAAAATGCAGGTCTCGGACTATACTATCAAGGAAACTCACATTTTCTTGGCTTCAGTATTCCAAGGATTATCGAAAACAATGTTGAGGAAATTGCGCAATTTAATGTGAATCAACTCACAAGACACTATTATATAAGTGGAGGATATGGCTTTGACCTCAACAGCAATTTAAGATTAACAGCAACGATGAATCACAAAATTACAGCCAACACTCCAATTTCCATGGAATACAACCTTTTCACAGCACTTAAGGAAACTTTTATTTTTGGAGCAATTTACAGACATGGAGATATTGCTGGGCTAAATTTCAACTTACTACTAGACAATGGAATGTCAATCGGATATGCCTATGACCATTCAATTGGCTTCAATAGTTCGCTTTCATCAAGTCATGAGATACTGATTGGCTATGATTTATATATGCCAGCGGTAAACCTCAACTCTCGAAGACCAGCGGCTAAAACTAAGACCAAAAGCAGAAAGATGCACCAAAAAAGAATTAAAAGACATAAACCAAAAAGAAAATAATGACTCCCTTTTTAAGAATAAGTTTATTTATGGCCTTGGTTGTTGTAGCCATATCATCTCAAGCACAGGAAAATGTGGGTATCGGAACGAAAACCCCTACGAATACGCTGCATATCTCCCCAATAACTCCGGGCGCCAACGACCCCTTAAGAGTTGATGGTTTTATGCAATACTCAAACAACGATACCACAGTGTTAGTCGTTAACCCTACAAGCGGAGTAATCCGATACATACCCTTTAGCACTTTAGGAAACATTCTTGGAGGAAATTCAGGTACTGACAACCAAAATCTGGATAGCGCAAGATTGATTGGAAATACACTGGAGATATTTATTGAAAATGGAAATAGTGCTAGCGTAGATCTGAGCTCAATTGGTGGAGGAACAGATGATCAGGTGTTGGATAGCGCCAGACTTGTTGGATCAACTTTAGAAATATACTTAGAAAATGGAGGAAACACATCTGTAGATTTATCTTCCTTGGCTGGGGCTGATGATCAAAATCTTGACAGCGCCAAATTGGTGGGTAATGTACTTGAAATATACATTGAAGATGGCAATAGCACGAGCGTGGATCTAAGTGCCATTTTAGGGTCAGATGACCAAATGATTGACAGCGTAAAGCTCAACAATTCGTTTTTGGAAATTTACTTGGAAAATGGAGGTCTTGGTGCGGTGGACCTTTCCCCTATTTCAAGTTCGGATGATCAAGTTCTAGACAGTGCTCGCTTAGTAGGTTCTATACTTGAAATTTACTTAGAAAATGGTGGAAATGCTAACGTAGACCTATCCTCCCTATCTGGCGGGTCTGATGATCAGAACTTAGATAGCGCCAAATTAGTGGGTAACATTTTAGAAATTTACATAGAGGATGGCAATAGTACCAGTGTCGATTTAAGCTCAATATCATCATCAAACGACAATGATTGGACTTTAGATGGAGACACACTTTACTCCGCTCCAGATAGCGCAGTAGTCATTAAAGGTGGCAACGTTGGCATCGGAACAACCGATCCTAATAATGCCTTAGATATTGAGTTTAGTTTAGACGGCACTTTAAGCTCCGAAGTTTACAACACATCATCCCATCCTGATGCAGTAGCAAGGATGGTCGTGAGGTCTGCTGGAAATAGATCCTGGATTTTAGGAAACTATCACACAGGATATAATGGATCTTTTGGATCTTATTTTGCCAATAAAATGATGCTAACAAACGCTGGAGATTTATCGGTCAATCCCGATATTGCCATCTACAACAGATCT
>JALEGO010000090.1 GCA_022763165.1 Flavobacteriales bacterium | reverse complement strand
TATGGCCATCATTCATAGCAGTATTGTAATAAACTAATACTTTTCCAGGAGGCATGGTATCAATAGATTCAGTTGGCATAACATCAATAGCTTCAGAAATAACGAACGTGGAATCTCCAGGAACAAACATTTTTCCTTTCGTTGTTCTCACCGCACCTGCAACAAGATCAAAGGTATTATAAGCACTGACCCATTCTTCGTTTTCAGGAGTATTATGCTGGAAATCAAAAATTTTATACTCAATGCCCTTATCAGCCAGTTTATTAGCAAAGAGTTCAGTAATGTGGTCAGCTTTACCCTCTCGATGAACAGTTAGAAGTTCTTTTCCATCAACGTCGTGTTTTCCCGTTTGTGGGCTGTTGAGAACAAGGACGCATGGCTTAAGTCCTCTTTGGTTAATTTCTTCCGCTTTCGCAATAACATAATCTGCGAGATGAGTAGCATCATCCTCCGTAAAAAACTTCATTTCTTTTGTATCTGTTGACGTATCCCCACCTAGGTAGACACCAAGGTAAAGATCTGCAGGAGGAAGTTCTTTTTTGTATTCATCGTAAGTTGTCATGTCTGGGCGACGATTATGGGCAACGCCTGTTGTTTCAACAAGTTTTTTATCTAGCTTTTCTTTTACATCGGAAGCAACATGTGTTGGTAGGGCAATGAAATCAACTTTCTCTAATAGAGCCTTATCCTTATATTGCTCTAGAGCGGTAGATGAAACAAGGCAAGTAATAAGGTTGGGATCTTTGGGCAAGTCTATAATGCTGGCAATTGCCCCTTCACCCGCTCCTATGAAAACTACCTTCTCTTTTGAGAGATCTCTTTCAATTTTATTGTTGATTGCTAGAGAGTCCAATGTCTTTGCATTTAAATCTTTAATAGAAACTTTTTCAGAAGAGAGATTTTCAAATGCAGTCGCAATTCCCTGGGCCTGATTATAATCCTCAGCACAATCATGATTGGAAACAAGATAGAGTTTTAGAGCGTGAGCTTCAAAGCTTACTGAAGAAATAACGCTTGCGTATATGAGAAAGTTTTTCATGAAAATTGCATCCCTTCTTGATTTATCATTTCCTTATAACAAGATAACATAAAATTTTATTAATTAACAATGCTATTAAGCTTATTCAGCATAACATCAGGGCCTATGAATGAAAATAAAAGCGAGGAGAGTTGACAGATCCAAAAACTCTTCTTAATGTTGGGATTAAGAAAAATATACATGTTTTTTTTAATGAAAACTAAGCTTATAGAAGTGCAATGAATATCTTTCCCTAGAAGATTATATGCAGGAAGAAGTTCTTATGTTTCCTCAAGAAATTTATTCTGCATATTTGACGATCATTAATGATGTTAAATTCTCAAAAAGAGAAATAGACATCATATCCTGTATTCTTAATGGAAGATCTGCCAAAGGAATAGCTCACTTTTTATCTATTTCTCCTAAAACAGTAGAATCCCATACTTATCGAGTCATGAAAAAATTAGATTGTTCTTCGCGTGAAGGTCTTATCTCCATAATGGAAAAATCTGACAAGATTCTTATTCTTAAAAAACACTATTTCAATTTATTAACTTTTCTAGATTTTAAGAAATATTTGAAAGATATTTCTATGCTGAGCAATAAGAAAGAAATCAATTGTCTAATTGTTTGTTGGGAGGGAGAAGGAAAAATATCTCTTCTTAATAAGTTAAAAAGTGACCTTGAATTAGCTGGAATTAAAATTTCTTTTGAGATTAGAGAAAAATGGAAATCTCTCACTTATTTGATCTCTGAGGTTAGTTCAGAGCATTACATTATTTATGTTCTTCCAAGTAGATTGTTGATAACTAATAACGAAAAAGATAAGAACATATTTCAAAGTGATAAAAGAGTTAGTAGCTTACTTCATAAAACTTTATTCCTCTCTCTTGATAAGGAAGTATTTGATCAGCTTTATCTTTCCATAGATCCAATTAATTGCATAAACTATACGAAAGAAGGATATTACTTTTCTATATTTAAAATTTTGGAAAGATTCGTCTCTCATGAGGGGGTTAAACCTCTTATCCAGGATTTCAAAATAAAATATGGATCAATAAACAACTCTTCTAACATTGAACCATCAGCGGTGATAGTAGATAAAAAAAGGATATTATTCTATTTTAATGATTTTATATTACAAAGGAAATGGCTTTTCCTAATATTAATTGTTATTTGTGGAATAGGATTAACTGCCAAAATTTCGGAAACTAATTTCAAGGTTAAAGAGGAAAACCAAAACAAGAGCTCTGAAAAGAAAGTAGAAACAAGAGTTCGTTCTGATTTAAACCTTCCCAAAGATATAACTTTGTTAAATCGCTTCGAACTTATGAACCAGATAGATAAAAAATTTAAAAATCAAGAGGGGGTTCAGATAGTTGCTCTTGTGGGGATGGGAGGAGCAGGTAAAACGACTCTTGCTCGTCATTATGCGCATCAACAGGAAGCGGATGTTGTTTGGGAAATAAATGCAGAAACACATAAAAGCCTTCTAAAATCTTTTGATAGTTTTGCACAAGCTCTTATTAAAAAGGAACAAGATCAAAGGATATTACGGGAGATAAGGGATACAAAAAACCCTGCAGAAAAAGAAGAAAGGTATATACAATTTGTAAAAGAACACTTGAAGGTTCATTCAAATTGGTTGCTTATTTTTGATAACGTTGAAAAACTTGCCGACATACAGAAGTATTTACCTCAAGACGTCATGACTTGGGGACAAGGGAAAGTGCTTCTCACAACGCAAAATAGTAATATTCAAAATAATAAATATGTTAACTCTAGTGTTCT